>LUYR01000029.1 GCA_001603335.1 Rhodospirillales bacterium Alpha_05
CTTTTGTACGCACTGCGTGATGTTACGGGCCCGCCCCCGCGCCCGAGGTCGAGCCGAAGGAGCCGGACCCTCTCCCCGACGCCCCCGCCGGGCGGTCCTGGCCGCTCGCCATCGGCCTGTTCGCTTCGGCGGTCTGGCTCTCGGTGGTCGGCGTGTCGCTGTTCCAGTCCGGGCTGCCGACGCTGTCGGGCTCGTCGAGCCTGATCCCGTGGGAGCTCGCCGCGTTCTCCGCCGCGGTCACCTTGCCGGTGGCGCTGATCTGGCTGGTGGTCGCCTATGTCGACCGCGGCAAGCGCTTCGAGCGCGACGTCACCGAGCTGCGCGCCCTGATGCGCCAGATGGCCTATCCCACCGGCGCCTACGAGGCGCGGGTGCGGTCGATTTCCGACGCCCTGCGCGCGCAGGCGCAGGACCTCAACGACGCCTCGCACCGCGCGGTGCAGCAGGTCGACGCGGTGCGCGCCACGCTGTTGCGCCACACCGAGGATCTCTCCGCCGCGGGCACCCGGATCGAGGCCGACACCGGTTACGCGGTCGAGGTGTTCGGTCGCCATGTCGGCGATCTCCGCGCCGCCGCCGAGAACGCCACCGAGCGCACCCGCGCCACCGCCGCCGAACTCGGCAAGGAAACCCGCGCGCTGAAAGCCGTCTCCGACGAGACCCGCTCGGTCGGCGCGACCCTCGAGGCGATCCTCTCCGGTCAGGTCGAGGCGATGGGCGAGGCGAGCCAGACCCTCCGCGCCACCTCCGAGACGGTGTCGCGCGAAACCCGCAAGCAGGAAGATTCCCTCAATCGCGCCGGCGAAATGGCCCAGGCCCACGCCGAGCGCATGACCCAGACCCTCCAGACCCACGCCCAGGTGCTCAACGACACCGCCGAGCGCTCGGCGGAGCGGGTCGAGGTGATCGCCGCCGCGCTCTCCGACCGCGTCTCCGCGCTCGAGGCGCTGTTCCGCAAGCAGGAGGCCGACCTCACCCAGGCCTCCGAAACCCTGTCCGAACAGACCGGCCGGATCACCGGCAGCCTTGGCAAGCAGGCCGCCCAGCTCAACCAGATCACCGAAACCGTGCTCGACCGGGTGAAGATCGTCGAGGAAGGTCTCGAGATGCAGTCGCGCGAACTTTCGAGCGCGTCGGACTCGGCGATGGCGCGGCTGCGCGCCGTCGGCGACGCGTTCTCACGCAAGGCCCAGGATTTGGTCGAGGCGAGCGATCAGGTGGACGCGCGGATCGGCGCGTCGGTGGCGCGCTTCGGCGACCACAGCCTCGCCTTCCAGGACCACGCCCGTGCCGTCGGCCAGGAAAGTGCGACCGCCGCGGGCGCCCTCGACGCGCGCTGCAAGGCACTCTCCCAGGCGATCGAGAACGTCCAGGCCAAGGGCCAGGAAACCGGCAACCTGCTGAAAGACTACGCCGAGGGGATCAACCGCGACGCCGACCGCGCCGGGATGATCGCCGACACCATCCGCGATTCGCTGCGCAAGCAGGCCGACGAACTCGCCGACGTGGTGCAACTGGTGGCGACCCAGGCGCGCCTCGGCGAGGCCTCGATGAGCCAGCAGAGCCGCCACCTCAACGAAACCGCCGCCGAGGTGATGGACCGGATTCGCGGCATCAGCGAAACCATGCGCGCTTCGACCAACGAACTTATCGCCGCCTCCTCCAAGGTCGGCTTCGAGCTCGAGGCGGTGGGCGAAACCCTGCGGCAGCGCGGCAAGGACGTGGGCGAGGCCGCGGAGGAGGCGACCGGACGCACCCTCGCCGCGGGCGACAAGCTGGTGTTGAAGATCCAGCAGGTGCAAGACGCCTCCAACACCTCGGTCGGCCACCTCGCCGGGGCGATGGACGACATCAACACCCGCGCCGGACAGATCAAGCTCGCCACCGAAACCGCCCGCACCCAGATCGAGGAAGTCGGCCAGGTGCTCGGCAAGAACTCGGATCAAGTCGGCCGTGTCGCGGGCGAGGCGCAAAAGGCGCTCACGGCCTTCGGCGGGGCGCTGCGCGAACGCTCGATGGAGTTCCTCAAGAACACCGACGAAGCCTCGAGCCGGGTGCGTTCGCTCGGCGACGCGCTACACCAGATCGCGCGGGACTTCGACGACACCGCCGGGCGCAGCTCCGCCCAGGTCACCGTGGCGGGCGCACGCCTCAAGGAAACCATCGAGCAGGTTTCGGCGACGACGCAACGGATCAACCAGCAGATCGGCGAGGCGCGCGACGCCTTCCGCGCCCAGTCGGTCGACCTCGCGGGCAGTGCCGACGCCACCGTCGACAAGGTCAAGATCCTCATCGACACGGTGCGGCAGAAGGCCTCGGAAATGGCCTCCACCGGCGAACTCCTGGAGGGCAGGGCGCAGAAGCTCGCCGCCATGCTCGACCAGAAGACCAAGGCGATCCTGGGCCTCTCCGAGGAAGCCGAGGCCCGCGCGCGGGAACTCGAAAGCCAGAAGTCGGACGTCGAGTCCGATCTCTTCCTCCGCGACGCGGCGCAGGTGATCGAACGCCTCCAGGCGATCTCGGTCGACATCACCCGCGCGTTCCAGCCGGCGGTCGAGGAAGACCTGTGGAAGCGGTATCACCGCGGCGACCAGGGCGCGTTCCTCCGCCACCTCACCCGCTCGCTGACCAAGGGGCAGAGCCAGGATATCAAGGACCACTTCGAGCAGGATGCGGAGTTCCGCGGCTTCGTCACCCGCTACCTCACCGAGTTCGAGGCGCTGACCACGCGGGTGCGGCGCTCGGACCGCTCCGACGTCCTCACCGCGGTGCTCACCGGCTCGGATATCGGACGCGTCTACATGACTCTGGCGAAGGCCCTGGGGCGGATCGACTAACCTACCCGGATCTTCAACCCACACGAGAGCCGGGGAAGGAATTCCCCGGCTTTTCTCTGTCGGACATAAAAAATTCACCTGTATCAGTGAATTGTCATACATTCGCGCCGAATTGTGATTGACGGCATTGCGAAAACCCGGAGGATTGGGTCTTGCGCCAGTCCCTCCGGACCTGCCCGAAGGTTAGACGGCGTTCCCCTCTTCCGAAGGAACACCGATGATGCCCGCCTTCGACATCGATCGCGACACCCGCCTGAAATTCCTCTCCATCGATCCCGCATCGATCGCCGCCCTGCGCGAAGCCTGGCCGGTGGTCCGTCCGCTGCTGCGCGGCGTCCTCGACGAGTTCTACGACCACCTCCGCCGCTTCCCCAACCTCGCCAAGATGTTTCATTCCGAGGCGATGATCGAAGGGCTGAAGCAGGGCCAGGCGAAGCACTGGGAAAACCTGTTCAAGGGCACCTTCGACGAGGCCTTCATGAACGGCGTGATGGCGGTGGGCGCGGCGCACGCCAAGATCGGCCTCGAACCCCGCTGGTACATCGGCGGCTACTCGCTGGTGCTCACCCGGCTCACCGGCGCGATCAGCGCAGCCTTCAAGCACCGCGCCGCAAAGCGCGACGCGATCACCCGCGCCGTCACCCAGGCGGTGTTCCTCGACATGGATCTCTCGATCTCGGTCTACCAGGAACTCGTCCGCGCCCGCCTGATGGAGCGCGAGCAGAAACTCGAAGCGATGATCATCGCCTTCGACGAACACGTCGGCCATGCGCTCGGCGAGGTCACCGCCGCGCTCACCCAGGTCGAGGCGGGTGCCGCCGAAGTCGCCGCCTTCGCCGGTGAAACCACGATGCGCGCCAGCACCGTCGCCGCCGCCGCCGAGCAGGCGACCAGCAACGCCAACGCCGTCGCCGCCGCTACCGACCAGCTCTCTGCCTCGATCCGCGAAATCGCCGAACGCCTCGCCAGCGCCGACACCGTGGCGCGCGACGCGGTCTCCCAGTCCCGCGACGTCGAAGCCGCGATGGCCGCCCTCGCCCACGCGGGCGAAAAGATCGGCGAAGTCGCCAAGCTGATCCAGGACATCGCCAGCCAGACCAACCTCCTCGCGCTCAACGCCACCATCGAGGCGGCGCGCGCCGGGGAAGCGGGCAAGGGCTTCGCCGTCGTCGCGGGCGAGGTGAAAACCCTCGCCAACCAGACCGCGCGGGCCACCGAGGATATCTCGCACCAGATCGAAGGCATCCGCATCGCCACCGAGCAGACCGCGTCGGCCATCGAAGGCATCGTCGGCACGATCAATCGCCTCGGCCAGGATACCACCGCGATCTCCGCCGCGATCGAGCAGCAGTCCGCCGCCACCGGCGAAATCGCCCGCAACGTCGCCGAAGCGGTGCGCGGTACCCACGAAGTCTCCACCAATATCGTCGCCGTCAGCGGCAACGCCGACCGGACCGGCAAGGTCTCGGAAGAGTCCCGCACCTCGGTCGCCAAACTCGCCGTCACCGCGCGCGGCCTGCAAAACGAAATCGAAGCCTTCCTCGGCAAAGTCCGGGCGGCGTAGGCCGGTAGGACGCGGGCTCTGCCCGCACCCGCCGGAGGGTCGCGGACCCTCCGGACCTCCCTTTAGTTTTTCGCCGCGTAGCGGCAATCAACCCGCCCTTTGACCTAGGGCGGGTTGATTGCGCTTGCGCGCGAAAAACAAGTTATGGGGTCTGGGGCCCACGGCCCCAGCGGGTGCGGGCAGAGCCCGCGTCTTCGCTTACGGCGCTTCCGCGATCACCGCCTGGCGTTGGCTGCCGAGGTCGCCGACCGAGGCTTCGACGACGTCGCCGGGTTTGAGGAAGAGTTTGCGGCCGAGGCCGACGCCCGCCGGGGTTCCCGTGGCGATGATGTCGCCGGGGAGGAGGCGGAGGAAGCGGGAGAGGTAGGCGATGAGGAAGCGCACCGGGAAGATCATTTCGGCGGTGCTGCTGTTTTGCATGAGTTCGCCGTTGACCGCGAGCTTGACGCTGAGGTTTTGCGGGTCGGGGACCATGTCGGCGGTGACGAGGTAGGGGCCGATCGGGCAGAAGCCGGGGGCGGACTTGCCTTTGCCCCACTGGCCCTGGTGGATGAACTGGTTGTCGCGTTCGGAGACGTCGTTCAACGTCAGGTATCCGGCGACGTGGTCGAGGGCGTGGGCTTCGTCGACGTTGTGGGCGGCGGTGCCGATCACCACGCCGAGTTCGGCTTCCCAATCCAGGCGTTTTGAGCCGACGGGGAAGTAGATCGGGTCGGTGGGGCCGCAGAGGCTGCCGGTGTGCTTGAAGAACAGGATCGGCTCCGGCGGCGGTTCGCCCTTGGTTTCCCGCGCGTGGTCGGCGTAGTTCAGCCCGATGCCCATGATGTTGCCGACGCGGGCGACCGGCGGGCCGAGGCGCGGGTGCGCGCCGACCTCGGGCAGGGTTTCGGGGTCGGTGCTGCGGATCCGGGCGAGGCCTTCGGGCGAGAGGGCGGCGGGGTCGAGGTCGTGGACGACGCCGCTCAAATCCCGGATCGTGCCGTCGGTGTGGAGCAGGCCGGGGCGTTCGTGGCCGGCGAGACCGTAGCGCAGCAGACGCATAATAGGCTCCTTCAGGGGTCAGAACATGGTGAGGGCGCGGATTTCTTCGGGGCGGAGGCTGCCGGGGATGATCAGCATCGGCACATGGACGCGGCGGAGATCCTTGCCCATCAGCGACGAGATCAGCGGTCCGGGGCCGGATTTTCCGGTGTCCGCGCCCAGCACCAGAACATGCACGGTTTCGGTTTCGAGGAACTTCAGCAGTTCTTCGCGGCGGTCGCCCTCGCGGAGGTGGATCACCGGGGTTTTGCCGGAGAGGCGGTTGACGTGGTCGGCGTAGCCCTGGAGCAGGGCTTCGGCTTCCTTGCGGCGGTCGTCGCGGATCGCGTCGCCGACGAACATGAAGTGCTCGAACTCCACCGGCGGGATGACGTAGAGCATCGCGACCCGTCCGCCCGAGCGGCGCGCGCGCAGGCTGGCATAGTCGAGCGCGGGCTTGAGTTCCTCGGTATCGTCGATCACCACCAGGAAAACGCGGCCCTGATGCGCTTCCGGAGTGGCGGCGGGCGCAGGCGGCGGGCTGCTGCCGGATTCCTCAGAGGTCATTGGTCATGCTCCGTGGTTTCACCATGAGAGAATGCGCCAGGGCGGGGGCGATTTTCAATGCTCGTGCGGGTTGGCAAGCCTCGGAAGAAGCACGATACTCGAGGACGCACACGATATTAGGCACGAAAGGCCACAGGCGATGAAAAGCTTTTCCTACGCCAACCCCACCCGCATTCTTTTCGGCGTCGGCCAGATCGCGGCGATCGCGAAACAGATCCCCGAGTCGGCCAGGGTCTTGATGACCTACGGCGGCGGCAGCATCAAGGCGAACGGCGTCTACGATCAGGTGATCGCGGCGCTGGGGAGCCGCGACGTGGTCGAGTTCGGCGGAATCGAGCCGAACCCCTCGTATGAAACCATGATGCAGGCGGCGGCGGTGGCGCGGGCGCACCAGTCCGACTTCATCCTCGCGGTGGGCGGCGGGTCGGTGGTGGACGGGAGCAAGTTCCTCGCCGTGGCGCTGAAGCACGACGGGCCCGAGCCCTGGGATCTCATCACCGGCAAGGCCAAGGTCAAGGGCGCGGTGCCGCTGGGCGCGATCCTCACCCTTCCCGCCACCGGCTCGGAGAGCAATTCGGGCGCGGTGATCACCAACAAGACCCTGGGCGCGAAAATGGCGCTGATGCACCCGGCGATGTATCCGGTGTTCGCGGTGCTCGACCCCGAGACGACGCGGACGCTGCCGCCGCGCCAAGTCGCCAACGGCGTCGCCGACGCCTTCGTTCACGTGATCGAGCAGTACCTGACCCAGCCCGCCGACGGGATGGTTCAGGACGCCTATGCCGAGGCGCTGCTGCGCACCCTCATCGCGGTGGGGCCGAAGACCATCGCCGAGCCCGACGACATGAACGCGCGGGCGAATCTGATGTGGGCGGCGAACCAGGCGCTCAACGGCCTGATCTCGGTGGGCGTGCCGCAGGACTGGGCGACTCACATGATCGGCCACGAGCTCACCGCGCTCTACGGCGTCGACCACGCGCGCTCGCTCACCATGGTCCTGCCCGCGCTGCTGCGGGTGCGGCGCGCGACGAAGCGCGCCAAGCTGCTGCAATACGCCGAGCGGGTCTGGGAGATTCGCGAGGGTTCGGACGATGCGCGGATCGAGGCCGCGATCGCGCGCACCGAGGCGTTCTTCACCGAGCTCGGCCTGCCGATCCGTCTGTCGCAGGCGGAGATCGCGGAGGGCGCGGCGGAGAAGGTCTGCGCCAATCTCGTCGCCCACGGCATGACCGCGCTCGGCGAGGACAAGGGCATCACCCCCGAGGTCGCGGCCCGGATTCTTCACCTCGCGGCGTAAGGAGCCACCATGCACCACCGCACCCTCGGCGGTTTGAAGCACGACCACATCTTCGGCCAGGATCGGGAGCTCGGCGCGGAGCGCCGGGTGCGCTGGGTGGTGCTGATCACCGCGGTGGTGATGGTGGTGGAGGTGGTGGCGGGCGTCGCCTTCGGCTCGATGGCGTTGCTGGCCGACGGCATCCACATGGCGACGCACGCGCTCGCGCTCGGCCTCGCGGCGGTGGCGTACTGGATCACCCGCCGTCGCGCGGGCGACGCGCGCTTCAGCTTCGGCACCGGCAAGATCAACGCGCTTGCCGGGTTCACCAGCGCCCTGATTTTGCTGGCGGTGGCGTTCGGCATGGTGTGGGAGAGCGTGGCGCGCTGGCTCGACCCGGTGGCGATCGCCTACGAGCAGGCGATTTTCGTCGCGGTGATCGGGCTTGCGGTCAACGGCGCGTCGATGTTGCTGCTCGGCGACCACGACCACGACCACGACCACGACCACGACCATCATCATCACGATCACGATCACGACCATGATCACGATCATCACGATCACGACCATGACCACGACGGCGAGGACACCAACCGCCGTGCCGCCTACATCCACGTGCTCACCGACGCCCTGACCTCGGTGCTGGCGATCGCTGCCCTCGCCGCCGGGTGGGCGGCGGGGGCGGCGTGGCTCGATCCGCTGGTGGCGGTGCTGGGTGCGGTGCTGATCGCGCGCTGGGCGGTGGGCCTGCTCAAGATCACGGCGGGGGTGTTGCTG
>LUYR01000030.1 GCA_001603335.1 Rhodospirillales bacterium Alpha_05
AATTGGATTTTTAAGGCGCTTCGCGCGAAAAACCAAACCTAGCGGGTCTGGGGCCCAAGGCCCCAGCGGGCCCGGGCAGAGCCCGGACCTTCCTAGAAATAATCCAGCAACATCCGTGCCGCTTCGCTCATCTGGTCGGGCGACCACGGCGGATCCCAGACCAGATAAACCTCGACGACGCCGACGCCCCGCACCCGCGCCACGGATTCCGCGACTTCGGTGGGGAGTTCGCCCGCCACCGGGCAGCCCGGCGCGGTGAGGGTCATGCGGATCTTCACGTCGCCGTCTTCGGAGCGAAGGATGTCGTAGATCAGCCCCAGGTCGTAGATGTTGACCGGGATTTCGGGATCGTGGACTTCCCGCAGCGCCTCGATGATCGGCTCGTCGTCGTCGACCGGGGGCATGCCGGGTTGGAGCGGCAAACCGGCACGGCCGACGAGGTCTTCGTTGCCGAGAGCGTCTGCGTCGGCGCTGGCGTCGAGGTCGTCGCGCCAATCCTCCGCGGTTTCGGTCTCGGGAGCGGGACCGCCTTCCGCCGGGGTGGCGAACTCATCCATGGAAAAACGATTGCTTTCCGTCATCTCACCATACCTACCGCAACAGGGCCATGGCCCGCTCCACGCCTTGCGCCAGGGCTTCCGCCTCGGCGCGCGTGCTATACATTGCAAAGGACGCGCGCGTCGTCGCGCTCACGCCCATGCGCACCATCAACGGCTGGGCGCAGTGGTGCCCGGCGCGGACCGCGACACCGCGCTGGTCGAGCAGCGTGGCGATGTCGGACGGATGCGCGCCTTCGACCGTGAAGGAAATCACCCCGCCTTTATCTGGCGCAGTGCCGATGATCCGCAAGCCCGGAATTGCCTGCAGGAGCTTGGTGGCGTGTTCGAGCACGTCGGTTTCGTGCGCGTGCAGGGCTTCGACGCCGAAGCTCTCGACGTAGTCGATCGCCGCCGCCAGCCCCACCGCCTCGACGATCATCGGCGTGCCCGCCTCGAACCGCGCCGGGGGCTCCGCCCAGGTGCTGCGCTCGAACGTCACGGTCTCGATCATATCGCCGCCGCCCTTGTAGGGCGGCATCGCGTCGACGAGTTCGCGGCGGCCGTAGAGCGCGCCTACGCCGGTCGGGCCGTAGATCTTGTGGCCGGTGATCGCGTAGAAATCGACGCCGAGGTCGACGACGTCGACCTTCTGGTGCACCGCACCCTGGCAGCCGTCGACGACGATCTTCGCGCCGACCGCGTGGGTCGCTGCGGCGATCCGCTTGATCGGCATGATCGAGCCGAGCACGTTCGACATGTGCGCGACAGCGACCAGCTTGACCTTGGGATTGAGCATTTCGGTGAAGGCGTCGTAATCGAACACGCCTTCGTCGGTCACCGGAATCGGGCGGACCTTCGCGCCGGTGGCCGCGGCGGCGATCTGCCACGGCACGATGTTGGAGTGGTGTTCACTTTCGCACACCAGGATCTCGTCGCCCGGCTTCAGGAACGCCTGCGCCCAACAGCGCGCGACGAGATTGAGGCTGTCGGTGCCGCCGGAGGTGAGGACGATTTCCGAAACCTCCTTGGCCCCGAGGAAGCGTCGGATGGTCTCGCGTGCCGCCTCGTAGCGGCCGGTGGCGGCATCGGAGAGCGAGTAGATGCCACGATGGACGTTGGCGTACGCGGTACGGTACATCGCATCCATCGCGTCGAGCACCGCCAGCGGCTTCTGGGCCGAGGCGGCGCTATCGAGAAACACCAGCGGTTTGCCGTGCACGGTGGTGGAGAGGATCGGAAAATCCCTGCGCACCGCTTCGACGTCGAAGCCGGTGCTGGGCACCGCCACCGTGGGGCTGGTCAAAACCGTCATGCCCGCTCCCTTTCGTCGAGCCAGGCGCTCGCCTTGGCGGCGAACGCGGCGCTCACCGCCTCGTCCGAAATCATCGCGAAGGTTTCGCCGAGGAACGCTTCGAGCAGCATCGCCCGCGCCGTGACCGCGTCGACGCCGCGCGAGCGGAGATAGAACACCTGCTCGTCGGAGAGCTCGCCGCAGGTCGCGCCGTGGCTGCACTTGACGTCGTCGGCGTAGATTTCGAGCTCGGGCTTGCAGTCCACCTCGGCAGCGCGGGAGAGCAGCAGCGCGTTGTGCATCTGGTTGCCGATGATGCGCTGGGCATCGCGGAACACATGCACCTTGCCCTGGTAGATGCCCTTCGACTTGCCGTCGAGGATGCCCTTGAACACCTGGTCGGTGGTGGTTTCCGCCGCGATGTGGTCGACCTGGGTGGTGGTGTCGCAGATCGCGTCGCCCTTCGCCGCATACGCGCCGTTGAGCTTGGCGTCGGAGCCTTCGCCGAGCATCCGCAGGCGCATCTCGTGGCGCGAGACCTTGCCGCCGAGCTGGAGGATGAAGCCCTCGTAGCGGGCGTCCTTGGGCAGGTCGCAGCGACCGGTGGAGACGTGGGTGGCGTCGCGGCCCTCGGCCTGGAGGACGTAGTGCTTGAGCTTCGCCCCTTCCGCCATCGCGATGTCGGTGACCGCATCGACGGCATAAACGCCGAGCGCCGGACCGGAGAAGCTCTCCACCAGGGTCAGCTCCGCGCCCTTGCCGAGCGAAACCACAAGACGCGGGAAGGCGATGCGCGGCGTCGCGGGATCGGTGGAGGAAAATGCCACCACCTCGATCGGCTTGGACACCGAAACCCCGTCCTCGACCTTCAGCACCGCGCCGTCGTCGAGGTAGGCGGAGGCGAGCGCGGCGAGCGGCGCCTGGGAGAAGTCGACGTCGCGGTCGAGGATCGCGACCACCGCCGCTTCACCGGCTTCGAGGCAGCTGCGCAGCGAGGCGACGCTCACCCCGGCCTGGGTCGGCAGCACCGAAAGCTCCGGTACGAAGCGGCCGTCGACGAGGACGATGCGCGCCGACAGCGCGGCGAGGCCGCTGCCCTCGACGGTGTCGGGCACCAGCGCCGAAGCCTCGGCGCGGGAGAACGGCAGGGCTTCGAGATCCTTGAGGCGAGTGTACTTCCAGGCCTCGATCTTCGGGTTCGGCAGACCGACGCTGCGGTAGCTCGCAGCCGCATCGGCACGCAGGGCGGTGATGCGCTTATCGCCCGCGCCCGGCAGGGCGGCTGCGGCGGTCACGTAATCCTGCAACAACGGCGTGTTGATCACGTTCATCGACGCTCTCCTCAAGCCGCGGGGGTGTATTCGGCGTAACCGGTCTTTTCCAGGCGGCGCGCGAGGTCGGCGCCGCCGGTCTCGACGATCTTGCCATAGGCGAGCACGTGCACCACGTCGGGCACGATGTAGTCGAGCAGCCGCTGGTAGTGGGTGATCACCAGGAAGGCGCGATCCGGGGAACGCTGCGCGTTGACGCCCTCGGCGACGATCCGGATCGCGTCGATGTCGAGGCCGGAATCGGTTTCGTCGAGGATCGCCAGCTTCGGCGCGAGCACCGCCATCTGGAGCATTTCGTTACGCTTCTTCTCGCCGCCGGAGAAGCCGACGTTGAGCTGGCGCTTCAGCATGTCTTCCGGCAGTTCGAGCGCCTTCGCCTTTTCCCGCAGCAATTTCAGGAACGCCATCGGGTCGAGTTCCTTTTCGCCGCGCGCCTTGCGGAGCGAATTCACCGCAGTCTTGAGGAAGTTGACGTTGGTGACGCCGGGAATTTCCACCGGATACTGGAAGGCGAGGAACAGCCCGACGGCGGCGCGCTCCTCCGGCTCCATCTCCAGCACGTCGTGACCGTCGAAGGTGATCGACCCGCCGGTGACCTCGTAGCCCGGGCGACCCGAGATCACGTGGGCGAGCGTGCTCTTACCCGAACCGTTCGGGCCCATGATCGCGTGCACCACGCCCGGCTCGACCGTGAGATTGATCCCCTTGAGGATTTCCTTGTCCCCGATGCTGACGCGCAGATCCTTGATAACCAAGCCGTTGCTCATCTTTTCTTCTCCAAATCGGGCACCGGCGTCAGCCGACACTGCCTTCCAGACTGATACCCACGAGCTTCTGCGCCTCGACGGCGAACTCCATGGGCAGGTTTTGCAGAACTTCCTTGCAGAAGCCGTTGACGATCAAGGCCACCGCCTCTTCCGACGACAGGCCGCGCTGGCGGCAGAGGAAGAGCTGGTCGTCGCTGATGCGGGCGGTGGTCGCCTCGTGCTCGAGGGTCGAGAACGGCGTCCGGCTTTCGATGTAGGGCACGGTGTGCGCGCCGCACTTGTCGCCGATCAGGAGGCTGTCGCACTGGCTGTAGTTGCGCGCGCCCTCGGCTCCGGCCAGCACGCGGACGAGGCCGCGGTAGGTGTTGTCGGACCGGCCCGCGGCGATGCCCTTGGAAACGATCGTCGATCGGGTGTTCTTGCCGATGTGGATCATCTTGGTGCCGGTGTCGGCCTGCTGGGCATTGTTGGTGATCGCGACGGAATAGAACTCGCCGACCGAATCGTCGCCCTGGAGGATGCAGCTCGGGTACTTCCAGGTGACGGCGGAGCCGGTCTCAACCTGGGTCCAGGAGATCTTCGAGCGCTTGCCGCGGCAGGCGCCGCGCTTGGTGACGAAGTTGTAGATGCCGCCCTTGCCCTCGGCGTCGCCGGGGTACCAGTTCTGCACCGTCGAATACTTGATCTCGGCATCATCGAGCGCGATCAGCTCGACCACCGCCGCGTGCAGCTGGTTCTCGTCGCGCTGCGGCGCGGTGCAGCCTTCGAGGTAGGAGACGTAGGAGCCCTCCTCGACGATGATCAGGGTGCGCTCGAACTGCCCGGTGTTCTGGGCGTTGATGCGGAAATAGGTGGAAAGCTCCATCGGGCAGCGCACGCCCTTCGGCACGTAGACGAACGAGCCGTCGGAGAACACCGCCGAGTTGAGGCAGGCGAAGTAGTTGTCGGACTGCGGCACCACCGAGCCGAGGTACTTCTTCACCAGCTCGGGCGCGCGGTGCACCGCCTCGGAGAACGAGCAGAAGATGATCCCCTTCTCCTCGAGCTTGGCCTTGTAGGTGGTCGCCACCGAGACGCTGTCGAACACCGCGTCCACCGCCACCACGCCCGCGAGGATCTCCTGCTCTTTCAGCGGAATGCCGAGCTTCTCGTAGGTGTTGAGCAGCTCCGGGTCGACTTCGTCGAGCGACTTCGGGCCGTCGCCCTTCTTTTTCGGCGCCGCGTAGTAATAGAGGTCCTGGTAGTCGATCTTCGGATAATCGACCTTCGCCCACTTGGGCTCCTCCATCTTCTGCCACAGGCTGAGCGCCTTCAGGCGCCACTCCAGCAGCCATTCCGGCTCGTTCTTCTGCGCCGAGATGTAGCGGATGGTGTCCTCGGACAGGCCCTTGGGGGCCATGTCCATCTCGATATCCGTGACGAACCCGTACTTGTAGGCGCCGGTGAGTTCCTGAACCGTTTCGACGGTTTCAATGGTGGACGGCATCGGTCGCGTTCTCCTCTACGCCTGCATCGCGGGGGCATGCCGCGCGACGATCACTCGGGACAAATCCTCGGGGTCCATGAACCGGGCCTCCGGCAACATATCGATCAGCCGCACCTCGTCGAGCGATCGCCGGACCGCGACGTTGACGGCATTCCAGTGCCCGCTCATCGGGCACTCATGAAGATGTTCGCAATCACCCGAGTCCTCGATGCAGCCGGTGACCGCGATCGGTCCCTCGAGCGCTTCGATCACCTCGGTCATCGAAATTCCATCGGGCGACTTGGCGAATCCGTAGCCGCCATTCACGCCGCGTGCCGATTGCAGCAGGCCGGTGCGCGCGAGCTGCTTCAAAATCTTCGATACCGTCGGCAGCGGCACGCCGGACGACTGCGCGAGGTCGGCAGCCGAGCGCAGCGCCTGGCCGCGCAGGAGGTCGCACAGCACCACGACCGCATAGTCGGTCAGCTTGTTGACTTTGAGCATCGGTCGCCCCCAGAGCAGGACTGCCGTGGCAGCCCGCGATCACGCAAAACCCAATTGAGAATCGTTCTCACAAACAGGACTAAAACAGTACAGTATCTCAATTAGTCCGTTCGACGACCAAGTCAACCCGGAAATCTTGCCCGAGCGAAAATCCCGGCCGGAGGCGGGTCGCGCCGACGGTGCGAAATCGTCGACGCGCGCCGGAAAAACCCATCCACCTCTTGAGCGTGCGCAATCCGGGTCCTAAGGTATGGTCTTCTTCGCGTTTCAAAAGGGGTTCCATGTCCGCGCGCCGCATGAAAACCATCGGATGCCTCAATCCGGGGGCGCCCTTGCGCTCCGGCGAGCCCGACCGGGTGGAAACCCTCGCCGTCGACCCGCTCTACAGCGGCTACTTCGGCGCGACCCGCTACACCCTCAGGCACCAGACCTTCGCCGGCGGCTGGTCGCCGGAGATCACCCGCGAGGTGTTCGAGCGCGGCCACGCGGTGGCGGTGCTGCCCTACGACCCGCTGCGCGACGAAGTGGTGCTGATCGAGCAGTTCCGCGCCGGCGCCCTGGCCGCGGGATGGAATCCCTGGCTGATCGAGGTGCCCGCCGGGATGATCGAACCCGGCGAAGCGCCGGACGCCGTGGCGCGGCGCGAAACCGCCGAGGAAATCGGCCTCGAGGTTGGGCGTTTGGATTTCGTCGCCCATATCCTCTGCACGCCGGGCGGTTCGTCGGAAACCCTCGCAATCTATTGTGGGGAAGTCTCCACTGCGGCGGTCGGAGACCACGGCGGCATCGCCGACGAACATGAAGATATCCGGGTGTTTACCCTGCCCGCCGACGAAGCGATCGCCCTGCTCGACCGGGGCATACTCGACAACGCCAGCACGGTGCTGGTGCTGCAATGGTTCGCATTGAACCGCTCAAAACTGCGCGCGCGCTGGCTCGCGAACAAGGAGGGATGATGGAGCGTTCCGACAGCCTGGTGAGTGGCGAGTGGCTGCAAGCGCACCTCGACGCACCGGACGTGGTGATTCTCGACGCCACCAGTTTTCTTCCCACCGATCCCCGCGACGCGCGGTCATGCTTCGTCGACGCCCGCATCCCCGGCGCACGGTTCTTCGACATCAACGACATCGTCGATCCGTCGAGTTCGCTCTCCCACGCGATGCCCGCGCCGCAGACCTTCCTCGCTAAGGTAAGCAAGCTCGGCGTCGGCGACGGCATCAAGGCGGTGGTCTACGATGCCAACGGCGGCGGCAGCGCGGCGATGCGCGCGTGGTTCATGTTCCGCGCGGTCGGGCACAACGATGTCGCGGTGCTCGACGGCGGCCTGCCGAAATGGCTCGCCGACGGACGCCCGGTGGAAGAC
>LUYR01000031.1 GCA_001603335.1 Rhodospirillales bacterium Alpha_05
CCGCCAGGCATTCCGGCGTCATGATCGCGGCGGGCGCGCCCTGGGCGACGACGCGGCCCCGCTTCAGCGCAATGATCTCGTCGCACAGCCGTGCCGCCATGTTGACGTCGTGCAGCACCACCACCGCCGCGAGCCCCCGCGCGCGATTGAGGTTTTTCACCAGCTTCAGAACCTCGACCTGATGCGCGATGTCGAGCGCCGAGGTCGGTTCGTCGAGGAGCAGGCATCGGGTGTCCTGCGCCAGCATCATCGCTAGCCACGCGCGCTGCCGCTCGCCGCCCGAAAGCGTGTCCACCAACCGCTCCGCCAGGGGCTGAAGCCCGGTGTCGGCGAGGGCGTCCTCCACCTTCGCCGCGTCGCCCGCGCCGAAGCGCCCGAACGCGCCGTGCCAGGGGAAGCGCCCGAGCGCCACCAGTTCGCGCACCGTCATCCCCTCGGCGGGCGGGGTGAACTGCGGCATGTAGGCGACCCTCCGCGCAAACCCGCGCGGCGGCAGCGCGGCGATCTCGGCGCCCTGAAACCGGATGCAGCCCTGGGTCGGCTTGGCCTGCCGCGCGAGCAGCTTGACCAGGGTGCTCTTGCCCGAGCCGTTGGCCCCGACGAGGCCATGGATTTTCCCCGCCTCCAGGCAGAGCGAAACGTCGGCGAGGAGGGCGCGCGCGCCGATCTCCACGCCGACGGCATCGAGGACGAACAAACTCTCGTGTTGCATGCCACCCATCCAAACGTCGGCCCGCCGCGCGAACGGCGGGCCGCACCGGTCACCAGTTGATATGGACCTTGAGCATCGCCGTCCGCCCCTCGCCGTAGGCGCAGACGTTGACCCCCTGGCAACCCGAAACGTAGGCCTTGTCGAACAGGTTGTTGACGTTGAGGTCGACGCCCCAATCCTCTTCCGCGTAGCCGATCTTGGCGTCGTAGACGGTCGCCGAGGGGACTTTCAGGGTGTTGGCGTTGTCGGCCCACGACGACCCGATGTAGCGCACGCCGCCGCCGAGGGTGACGCCCTTGAGCGCGCCGCCCAGGTCCTGGCTGTCGAAGGTGTAGTCGGCGGACAGCGCCGCCATCCGTTCCGGCACCAGGTAGGGCTGGTTGCCGACGATGCCGGCGTCGGCGTTCTTGGTGATTTCGAGGTCGTAGACGGTGAGGCCGCCCGCGAGCTTGAGGTTGGGGGTGACGTTGACCTTGCCCTCGAACTCGATGCCCTGGGAGTTCATCTCGCCGATCTGCACCTCGCTGCCGAACGGCCCGGTGACGACGTTCTGGCGGGTGAGGTCGAACAGCGCGACGCTGAACACCCCGTCGACCCAGGTGGGCGCATACTTCACCCCGACCTCGGACTGCGCGCCGGTCTCGGGCTTGAACACCCCCGCCGACGACGCGCCGAGCACCGGGTTGAAGAACGTCGAATAGCTGGCGTAGGGCGTGACGCCATTGGCGAAGCTGTAGGCGAGCCCCGCACGGCCGCTCAACTGGCCGTCGTTGCGGTCGTAGGCGGCATTGCTGCCGGTGCCCTCGGCGAGCGCGCGGGTGCGGTCGTAGCGGCCGTTGAGGGTGGCGATCCAGCCGTCGCCGAAGCGCAGCTGGTCCTGGGCGTAGAAGCCCACCGCATGCATGTTGATTTCCTGGTCGAGGTAGGGCGTGCGCGCCCCCTGCGCCGCACCGGAAACCGGGTTGACCGCGTTGATGTCGGTGGCGCTGCCCGAGGACTGGATCTGGTCGATGCGGAAGTACTTGTAGTCGACGCCGCCCAGCAGGGTGTGGCGCACCGGGCCGGTGGCGAATTTCTTCTCCAGCTGATTGTCGAGCAGGAGCGTGTCCACCTCGGTCTTGTGGTCCCAGTTGACCCGCGCGAGGTTGTTGGTGGCGTCCGGCGTCGCCGAGAAGCCGGTGTAGCCCGCCGGATAGAACTGCACTTCGCGCAGCTCCATGTGGCCGTAGCGGAAGTTCTGGCGGAAGGTGAGGTCGTCGTCGGCGTGGTGCGCGAATTCGTAGCCCACCGAGGCCTGACGCTTGACGTACTTGTCCTGGTCCGGCTCGGTGAAGTTGGCGTCGCGGTCGATCTTGCCGAACGGCGCGTCCACCACCGTGCCGACGTAGGGCAGGAACGCGCCGCCGTTGTGGGTCTCGTCGATGAAGGTGTAGTTGGCGAGGAAGGTCACCGAGTTGCGGTCGTTGGGCGTCCAGGTCAGGCTCGGCGCGGCGACGCCGCGGAAGCCCTCGGCCTTGTCCGAATGCCCGTTGCCACCCTGGATCCGCCCGGTGAAGCGGTAGGCGAACGCGTCGTCGACGGTGTCGCCGAGGTCGACGCCGGTGAACGCGGTGCCCGCGTCGTCGATGCCGAACTCCATGTAGCGCAGGCGTTCCCCGGTCGGGCGCTTGGACACATAGTTGACCAGCCCGCCCGGATTGCTGCCGCCGTAGAGCACCGACGACGCACCCTTCAGCACCTCGATCCGCTCGACGGTGAAGCTGTCGACGAAGAACGACCCGAAGGCGAAGGCGTAGTTCTGCAACCCGTCCTGATAGACGCCGCTCTGGGTGGCGTCGAAGCCGCGGATGTAGATCCAGTTGGTGTCGCTGTCCGCGCCGAACGGCTGGGCGAACACCCCCGGGGTGTAGCGCAGCGCCTCGTCGATCTTGGTCGCGCCGCGATCGTCGATTTCGCTCCGGCCGACCACCGAGACCGACTGGGGCACCTCGGTGAGGGGCGTGTCGGTTTTCGAGCCGGTGGCGGTGGTTTTCGC
>LUYR01000032.1 GCA_001603335.1 Rhodospirillales bacterium Alpha_05
GGCCCTGCTTGAAAAAAAGAATGCGCCGGGAGATCTTCTCGGCGCATTCTCGGGTCCGGCTTCGTCGAAACCGGGTCATCAACGAATTGGAAAGGCGTTTGTATCAGACGGCTCAGCGGCCGCCATGGCTTTCGAACAGCCGCTCCGTCGCGAAACGAATCACGTCCTCCTGGCCCAGGTCCGCCAGGGCCGCCACCGGCGGCATGTCCACGGTGGTCAGGTCGCAGCCAATGCCCAGATACACGACCATGCCGCGCACCGCGTCGCTGACGCGGACGATTTTGTATGTGCCCGTAAAGAGCACTTGCGTGTCCTGTGCCAGCGGCTCCATGCGGGTCTTGCCGTTTTTCGCGGTGAAGCGGAGCGAAACCAGCCCGCTCTTGCTGCGGGTCAGGGTGACGTCCGCCAGTTCGTCCCGCTCCCGGCGCTCCAGCGTGGTCTCCAGCGTGCCGTCCTTGAAGAAGTACAGGCTGTGCCCGTTGGCGTGAATGGTATGGATCCCGCCGCCGACGTCCGCGCAGGCCACCAGGTCCATGGCCGGGAATTGCGCCGCCTCGGTCACCGCGCCCGGGATGTCGGCATAGGCCGCCCAACGCGCCTGCAGGTCCGCATGCGCGGCGTCCGCCTCCTGCTTTTCGGTTTGACCGGCCTCCAGGGCCTGCGCGGCCTGATCGCACAGCGCCTGCTTTGCAGCCTGATCGGCCTTGGCCTTTTGCTCGTCCGCCTGGGCCTGCTCGAGCGCGGTCTGCGCCTTGAGCAGATCCGACTTGACGGCCTCCTCGCTGGCCTTGACCTCTTCCTTTGTCAATTGAACGGTATCCAGCGCGGCCTTGGCCTGATCCAGCGCGTTGGACGCCTGCTCCAGGGCATCGACAGCCTTGCGCTGCGCCGCGTCCGCCTGCGCCTGCTCGGCAGTGGCCTGATCGACCTCGCCGGAACTGCGGGCGACTTCCGCCTCCAGCTTCCGCACCTGCTCCTCAAAGGCGGCGTAGGCCTGCTCCGAGGCTTTGAGATCGTCGGTCAGCTTCTGCACGTCCGCCCCCTCGGCCGGGGCCTTGATCTTGGCGCGCAGGGCTTCCAGGGCCTCGTTCATCTCCTGAAGCGTTTCCTGCTTTTCGGCCAGCTGGGCGCTGGTCTCCTCATACAGGGCATGGGCGCTGGTGAGCTTTGCGTCCGCGGCGTCCAGCGCGTCGTTGGCCTTCTGCTCCGCGGCCTGCACAACCTCGTAGGAGGCATTCGCCTTTTCATAGGCTTCCTGCAGGGTGCGCATGTCCCCCAGCTGGGCCAAAAGCGTCTGCTGCTCCATCTCGGCTTCCATCGCGGAGACCAGGGCAGCCTGCGCCTTTAGCCACGCTTCATTCGCGTTGGCCAGAGCAGTGTCCGCCCGGCCGTAGGATGCCTCCGCCTTGGTCAGGGCCAAAGCGGCGCGCTCGGCGCGGGCAACGACCTCCAACTGGCCGGCCAGGTTCGCCTGCAACGCCACGATGGTCTCCGCATAGGGCGCCGGCAAGTCGCTGATGCTCATCTCCTCGGGGTGATCCACGACCGCTTC
>LUYR01000033.1 GCA_001603335.1 Rhodospirillales bacterium Alpha_05
GTCTTGGCCTGCGGCGCTTGCGCGGCGGCGGCGACCGGCGCCACGGCGGCTTCGGTCGCGGCTTCGGCATTGGCCTGGGCGAGCGGATCGGTCATCGCGGCGAGCTGCTGCTGCGCGGCGGTTTCGGCATCGGTGACGGGAACGGTCGGCTGCGCCACCGGCTGGGCGGCGGCGTCCTGCGGCGCCTGCGCCGTCGCGTTGGCGTCGGGCTGGGCCGCGTCCTTGGTCTCGGCCTTGTCCTTGGTCGGGGCCTTGGCGGCCTTCTCGCTCGGCTTGTCCTTCACCGGGGCGTCGTCGGCGGCGTCGGTCTTCGCGTCGACGCGGTCGTCGGCGGTGGCGCCGTCGTCGCTCCGCATACGGTCGTCACGCTTTTCCGGCGCGGTGGCGGCAGCGTCGCGGTCTTTCGCCCGCGACGGACGCTCGGCGCGCTCGGTGGCGGCGCTCGCATCCTTGGTCGCGGCGATCTTGTCGCCGAAGAGGGTGTCGAGCGCGCCGACGGCATCGCCGGCTCCGACCTTGCCACGGGCGGAGGCGAGCGCGTCGGTGAATCCTTTCGCGGCCGAGGTACGGCTGGGAGTGGTGGCCGCAGCCTTGTCGGCGGATTTCTGGGCGAGCAACGCGTAAAGGTCCATGACCGTCCTCTTGCGGATAGTGGGTTCGCAAGAGTTCATCAGCAATCCCCGGGCCAATCCGGATATCGCTCTTAACGTGTTGAAAAAGAATTGGAAAAATTCGGCCTGCGTGCCGATGCGCGCCCCGGAAACGCGAAGGGCGGCAAGATCTGCCGCCCTGTGCTGGAGGAATCTACCGAGGCTCAGCCGGTGAAGTCGAAGATCGAACTGCGACCGGAGTTGGCGAAGATCGAGGTGTAGTACGACTGCTGCGCCGACATGTTTTCGAAGGTCTGCTTCAGGATCTGGAGTTCCTGCTGCTGCTTGACCTGCGCCGCGTAGGTGGCGGAAAGCTGGGCCTTCATCGCGTCGGAGCGGTCGGCGTTGAGCGCGTTGAGGGACTTGTCGACCTTGTCGCCAGCCGCCTTGACCACCACCGCCATGCCGCCGAGTTGGCCTTCCGCCGCGGCGACGGTGTTGTCCGCCTTGGTGATCGCTTCGGTGACGGCGGCTCGGCCTTCCTCGGAGTCGAGGTCGTAGAACCAGCTCTGCATCACCCCGAGGCCGCCGGTCTTGAGCGTGCCGGTGACCTGCGTGGCGGAATTCTCCGGGTCGACGGTCATGGTGATCCGTCCGGTTTCCGGGTCGTAGCTGTCGAGGCGGAGACCGGTTCGGGTGGAGGCGAAGCCGTCGGCCTTGGTGCTGTCGCGCTCGTTCTGGGTGTTGTAGACGGTGTACTGGGTGATCGAGGACGAGCCGGGATCGGGCACCCAGGTGGTCCCGTCATCCGCAGCGACGTAGAAGTCCGAGCCGACGTAGGTTCCGCCGATCGAGGTTTCGTCGCCCGCGATGTCGCTGGTGAACGTGATCTCGTTTGGCGTCCAGTCGGTCGAGACGACGTTGCCGATCGGGTTGTAGGCCGGGGCGTAGGTGTCCGCGGTGCGATTGATCTGGTCGACGTAGTCGTCGAACTTGGTCTTGAGCGCGGCCTTTGCCTCGTCCGTATCCGCCTCGCCGTAAAGCCCGACGGTGATCCGCATTTGCAGCAGCAGGTCTTTGATCGCGGTGATGCCTTCTTCGCCGTTCTCGACCGCGACGCCCGCGTTGCTGACACTCGCCTTAACCTTGGCGTACTGGTTGGACTTGGTGTCGTAATACGTGGACTTCGACTCGAAGGCGTCCTGGAGCTTGGCGGACGTGGCGTCGAGCTCTTCCGATTTGCGCTGGACGATTTGGTTATAGACGACCTGCTTCCAGTCCATGCTGGCGAGGCCGTTGTTGGAGAGAACCGTCGTGCTCATGTCGCTCGTCCTCGTTCTGAGGGGCCATGCTCGGTGCCCGCGCTTTCGCGGCAGGTTCGATCGGGCACTATAGCAGAAATTCGTACCAAACCATTAACGCGAAGCTGACCGATCAGGCGGGGCGGCACGCGGCGTAGACGCCGAAGGCGGTCGCGTCGGCCGGGCGATCGGTGACAAATTCGGCTTGTTGAACCACTTGCAACCCTGCCTGGGCACAGAACGCGGCGATCTCGGCGGTGGAAAACGCGCGCATCACGTGGGTCTCGTCGATCCGCCGCGTCGCGCCACTGGATTTGTCGCGGATGTCGAGTTGGAAGTCGATTCGCACGACTCCGTCGCCCGCGGTGTGCGGCACCGATCGCCGTCGGATCGCGTAGGTGTCGTCTTCCACCGTGCGTTCGCGGACCGTCGGCGGGTCGGCGATCACCGCCGGGAGATGCCAGAAGTCGAACAGCACCACACCCCCCGGAGCGACGTGGGCGCGCGCGGTCGCGAGCGCGGCGAGCACATCCGCGTCGGTGGTCTGATAGCTCATCACGTGGAACAGCAAGGTCACGAGGTCGGCGCGGTCCGCCGAGCGGAAATCGCGCACGTCGCCGAATTTGATCGAGACCCGTGCTCCGATGTCGGGCGCGGCACGTTCGAGATTGCGGTTTGCACAGGCGATCATGCCGTCGCTACGCTCAACCCCGGTGACCGTGACGCCCGAGGCGGCGAGCGCCATGGCGTGGCGGGCGGAACCGCAGCCGAAGTCGATGGCCGAGGCGATCGGAGCGCCGCGCACCGCACGCGCGCGGTCGAGGACGAAGGCGGCCTCGGCGGCGTAATCCTTGTCGGCATAGAGAAGATCGTAGGCTGCGGCGTAATCGCCGAACGGCTGGGTCATGCTCATGGGGAATCCAGGATCGTGCGCAGCGCCTCGGCGGCGCGATGGAAGCCGGCGTCGTCGGTGCCGAGGCCGCCGGGGAGGTAGAGGCCGCGACGCGCGATCCGCTCGGCCACCGGCAGACGCACGCCGTCGAAAAGACCCATGCGGCGGAACACCGGCTGCTCATGCATCGGCCAGAAGAACGGCCGCGAACCGATTCCCGCCGCCTGGAGACGCGCCATCACCGCGTCGGCATCCAGCGGGAAATCGTCGTCGAGGACGATGCCGTACACCCAATAGCTGCTCCGTCCGCCGTTTGCCTCGGCGAGGGGGCGGCGGATATGGGGGGCGTCGCCGAGGAGGCGATCGTAGAGCGCGCCGATCTCGCGCTTGCGGGCGAGGAAGCGTTCGGCCCGCTGGAACTGGGAAAGTCCGAGCGCGGCCTGGAGGCTGCTCATGCGAAGGTTCCAGCCGAGATCCTCGTGGACGAACCGGCGCGGGCCGAAGCAAAGATTGCGCAGGCCGCGGCAGGTCTCGGCGAGGGCGTCGTCATCGGTGAGGATCATTCCGCCTTCGCCGGTGGTGACGAGCTTGTTCGGGTAGAAGCTGAAGGTGGACAGGTCGCCGAAGCCGCCGCAGGCGCGGCCATGGCAGGTGACGCCGTGGGCCTCCGCCGCGTCCTCGATAATCCGGAGGTCGTGCCGGGCGGCGATCTCGAGGATCGCGGGCATGTCGCAGGGCAGGCCGTAGATGTGCACCGGCATGATGGCCCGGACAGCCGGATCGCGCGCCGCATCGGCAGTCTGGGCGATGTCCATGGTCCAGGTGGCGGAATCGCAGTCCACCGCCACCGGAACCAGACCGGCGCGGACGATGGCGGCAGCGCACGAAATGATGGTGAAGCTCGGCAGGATCACCTTGGACCCGGCGGGAAGGCGCAGCGCCGCGACGGCGGCGTCGAGCGCGGCGGAGCCGTTGCTCACCGCGATCGCGTGGCGGCGGCCGCACCACGCAGCGATGGCGCGCTCGAACTCGGCCACCAGTGGGCCTTCGGAGCTGATCCAGCCGTCGTCGATGCACGCGGCGAGCGCTTCGCGGTCCCGGGGTTCCAGGCAGGGGACATTGACCGGGACGAAATCCGTTTGCCCCATGATCAGCCTGCCGCGACCGGGGCCGGCATCGGGCGAATCCGGTCCGCCGCGACGGCGTCGAAACGGCGCTTGTCGGCGGGGCCGACGTAAGGTCCCTGCTTGATTTCGATCATCTCGAGATCCTCGGTGACCTCGAAGCCGTGCCCCCCGGCAATCAGGAGCACGAGATCGCCTGCGCCGAGCTCGACACTGCCGATGTAGGCGGCGGCTTGATCGGCGGCATAGAAGTCGATGCGCAGGCCGCCCTTGCGGATCACCAGGACTTCCTGCGTGATCGTGACTTCGCGGCAGACCGGACAATGCACGTGCGCGTCGATTCGGTGTCCGGCACGGTGGCTCATCAGCGCCAGTTGCTGCGAATAGGCGTCCTCGGTGAGAAACGAGATCCCGGGCTGCATCGGCCCGTCGCGGACGATGATCGCCAGCAGGATGCCGTCGTGGATGATGCGTTCGACCTGACTCATGCGCCGCGTCCTGGTTTGTGCACGGGCGATTGCCCTAACACGGAAGTCGTGGGAAAAGCGTTAACGGCTTACGCCAAGCCGGGCCACACCGGTAGCCTGGGATGGAGAAGGGAGGTCGCGGAGCCGATGAACAGGCCGATTCCCTTCGGATCCATCACCGTCTCCTTAAGCGCGAGGAGATAGACGTCGACCGGGAGCGACCGATTGCGCAGTTCGAACTTGGGATCGGCGGTGGAGTGCATCGCGCTGCGATCCCGGGCAATCTGCGGCAGCAGTTCGGCGGGGACGTCGGGGGTCATCTCGTCGAAGAAGTACTTCGCGTCGCGCAGGTCGACGCCGAGCAGGACGACGTTGCGATACCCGGCGCAGATCGCGAAGTTGACCGCGAGAGTCATCGTCGACATGTGGTGGATCAGCCACCCGAAGCCGCTGTCGAACCAGCCCTTGTCGTCGAACGCCGACATCGCCTCGCGCAGCACCCCGGCGTCGGTGCAGGGCAGGTGGGTCGGGCAGTTCAGATAGACCCGTTCGCGCAGGCGCGGCGGGAACATGTCGATCGGCACCTGTGCCATCAGGGTCTGGCGGAAGTCGTAGATCAGCGGTACGGGGGCCGTGCCGTAGCAATGGTCGAGGAGGGCGAAGTAGCGCTCGAGTTCGGTCGGCTTCGGCAGCCACGGCTCGTGGACGAAGAAGACGTCGGGAACCGCCGGGAGAAGCAGCGAAAAGTTCAACCCGATCAGGTCGCCCTGGGTCTTGAGGCTCGCCACCCCGCCCGGAATCGCGTTGACCGAGGTGCCGCTGCCGAGAATGAACGCGGTGTCCTTGGTCTTGAAGTCTTCGGGGCGGAGGCTCTCGATGCCGCGGAACGGCGGATTGGTCTCGCACCAGGTGTTCACCGCAAGGGTGAGCTGGCGGGCTTCCTTCAAGTCGGTCTCGACGCGGTCCCAATCCGTGCTCATCAACGCCTCCCCCGGAGTGTGCTTCGGTCAGCGCGGCGCGCCGGCGGCGATCAAGGCTTCGACGATGATGATGTCGTCGGCGGTCTTGACCATGGTGCCCGAGGTCTTCGGGATCGGGATCGAGCCGAAGGTGCCGCAGAACAGCGCATAGCCGTGGGCGGCGTATGCGGTCAGGAAGACCTCGCGGCGCCAGATCATCATGGCGTAGTTGAACAGGTCGACGGGCGGCAGGTCCTGGGTGCGGGCAAAACGGGTGTCGCGGCTGAAGTTGAGCGGCTTGCCGTCGATCTCGGCGTGCGAATAGCGGCGTTCGGCGGTGATCGCGCTGTCGAGGGTCCGGGTGTGGAACTGGGTCAGGGTGGCGCGGATGTCGCTCGCGGTCTGCAACGGCGTGGTGGTGTTGACCCACGCGACGACGTCGGCTTCGAACTTCTGCAGGAAGTCGTTGACCACGTCGTCCGACTGCACCTCGCTGCCGCCGAGCGGTTCGGGGCGCAGGTAGAATTCCGCTCCCCAGGATTTCGCGATGTCCTCGAAGATCGGGTTGTCGCCGTTGACGATCACCCGGTCGAAGCTGCCGGAGTTGAGCGCCGCCTCGATCGCATAGGTCATCAGCGGTCGGCCGTTGACCTCGATCAGGTTTTTCTGGCGCAGGCGCTCGCTGCCGATACGCACCGGGATCATCGCAATGGTGGAGGGCTTTGCCGCGTTCATTTTGCATCTCCTGAAGGAAACTGCTTGCGCCCGGCGGCGAGGATCGCCTTGTGCCGGTTGACGTCGGTGTCGTGGGAGGGCGGGCCGACGTCGCGCTGGCCGATCCAGGTGCTCTGCTGGTCGGGCACGTAGTCGCACAGTCCCCAGCCGTGCAGGAAACCGGCGCAGAAGCCGCGCATGGTGTTGCGGTGGACCTGCGAGCCGGTCTGGCACGAACTGATGCCGAGCACGTCGGGATCCCACATCCGGAAGACGTTGAGGTAGTGGTGGAACGGCATGAAGCGCTGATCGGCGGCGACGCCGAAGATGTCGGCGACGATGTTGCGCTCCGCGTCGAATTTGCGGCGATCCTCGGAGAACAGCACGTGCGGCGAACCCGAGAACACGCCGTAGGCGACGCCCCAGGGCGACATCTTGCCGTACGTGCTGCGCGTCACCTCGACCATCGTTGGGTACCACTTCTTCGAATAGACGATGTCGTCCTCGACGAAGCAAATGAACTCGGGGCAGTACTTGTCCTGGATCAGGGTTGTCGCGAGGTTGCGCGACGTGGCCGCCGAGGTCGGGTCGGGGGTCCAGATCAGGTCGTCGAACTCGCACACCCTGAGGGCGGCGATCTTGTCGTAGGAGGGCGTGGCATCCGAAACGACGATCCGCACCCGGTCGCGGAAGCCGCGCACCGCGAGGCAGAGCGACATCAGCGACTGAACTGCGACGTCCTCGCGCTCGTAGCTGACGAATACGATCACGGTTTCCGGGCAGTTGAGAGCGCGCACGTCGGTCATGATGGTCCTTCGGCTGCGGCGCGCCTAGACGGCGGCGCGGGAGAGGAGGGCTTCGACGTCGAGGCACCAGGCCTCGACCAGGGGGAGCTCGGCTTCGCTGATCCAGCCCTTGCCGACCAGCGCCGCGTAGGCGTTGGCGAGGTTGGGGAGGAGGTTTTCCGGCCCGGACTTGAGCGGCAGTGCGTCGAGGGTTTCGCGGATCGCCTGGTTGTGGAGGTAGCCCGGCACTTCGTCTGCGAAGTCGCGCATCAGGTCGTGGGCGTTGCGGTCTTGCCAGACCGTGGCGCGGTGATAGAGCACCGACCAGCCGCAGGTCCAGGCGAGCCGCTGCGCGACAAAGCTGCGCCAGATGTCGGTCATCCGGAACGAGCAGTGGAACGGCAGGTAAAGGAGGGGGAACGCGTCGCGCCACCAGGTGGTGTTCTGGCTGTTGAACGGGCTCCAGGCGCCGTGTCCGAGGGCGATCGGCGGTGCGGCGTCGAAGCTAACTTCCGTCGCCTCGATCAGGCGGTAGAGGGCGTCGACGTCCGGGTTGACGTCGGCGAGGCCCTGCTGGATCGGCGCGTCGACGATTGCGGTGGGGAAGGCGCTCCAGTCGGGGCGAGGGCGTGCGACTTCGGCGAGCGGCAGGCCGCGGGGCCAGATCTTCTTCTCGGTGAAGCGGGAATAGACGTTGACCCAGCCGGTCTCCTGCACCGCGGTCGCCTCGACGACGCGGCTGCGCGGTGCGAAGAAGGAGTCGTAGGGGATGTTGTCGTCGTCGCTTTCGACGATCACGTCCGCGCCTTCAGCGATGGCGGCGAGGTAGCCGATGTTCTTGCGGCCGTAGTGATTGAACGGACAGAGCGCGGAGAAACGGAACGGCAGGTCGGCGTCGGCCGCGAGGTAGGTCGCGCCCGCGAGCGCGAAGTCGGGTGGGGACTTCTTGTCGCCCGCGACGAACACGCCCCAGTTGCGGGCGGTGCAGCCTTCGGCGAACGTTTGCAATGCGGCACTCGGGGCGAAGATCGGGGTCGCGACAAAGGCGTAGTGTTCAGGCATCGTTCTGATTCCCGATTGCGACATCTCCGCGCGATGGCGGAATTCCTGTCGCATTCTTGGCGAGATGCCTGAATATTTGATTAACGTGAAGTGTTGCCTGCGAGAACTGCGTCGAGGAACGGCTTGATGTGGGTGTCGAGGTCGAGCTCGGCCGCGAAGTAGTCGAGGCAATTCTGCTCGAACGCGCGACGCTCGTATCCGGCGAGAACCGACGGAATCTCGACCATGCTTTCGATTACGAAGCCGAGGCGGTGCCGGGTGATCGCCTCGCTCATCAGGCCGATCGGGGTGCAGATCACCGGCAACCCGTGACGCAGGTAGGAATTGATCTTCCCCGACGCCATGCCGAGGTACTTGAGATTGTTGCCGGTGTATTTCGAGCGGAAGTTGGGGGCGTAGAGGGCGAGGCCGAGGTCGACGTTGTCGGTCAGTTCGCCCATGTCGTCGAGGTTTTCCACCGGATCCTCGGAGACGAGAATTCGCCCCATCGAGTTGTTGAGCGCGATGATTGCCCGGTCGTCGGGTTTGAGGCCGTAGCGGCTGTGCAGCAGGATGCGCCAATCGTCGGGCCAGACTGCCGACGATTCGAGGATTTCGTCGAACATAGACCAGGGCGCCAGCGACCCGGCGAGCAGCGCGATCTTGATCTCGGGGGCGAGCCCGAAGCGGCGGTGCAGGTCGCCGCCAGGGCGGCTACGGGGGCGGCTTCCTGCCGCGGCGAGCGGCACCGTGACGATCTTGTCGCGCGGGATGCGGTTCTCGTGCTGGAGCACCATCGCGCGCACGTCGTCCTGCGCCACCGCGAAGTCGACGTTGCGGCAGATTGCGACTTCGCCCCGCTTTTCCTCCGCGCCGACTTCGCCCTCGAAAAAGATCTCGAACGAAATCAGCCCGAGGCGGGCGCCGAACTGGCGCGCCAGCGGTGCGGCGATGCGCATTCCGGGATAGTCCACCCCCATCACGCACTGCCAGCCGGACTCGATCTCCGAGAGGTGCAGCGTGCCGTCGGTGAGAATCAGGTCGCAGCCCGGGCACGGAGCGTACTGGTAGTGCTCCTGCCGCAGCGAGATGATCGAGACATGATGGCCGAGCCCGCAGAGGGCGATCACCGCGCCGTTGAGGAACGGGTTGTTGTTGACGTTGCCTTCGGGGTGGACGATCAGGATGTTCATCCGCGCGCCTCGTCGTCGATCGCCTCGTGGCCGAGGAAGCTCGGTCGCAACACCCAGGCGAGCAGGCCGGGGTTTTCCCTCAGCCGCCGCTGGTGGTACCAGAAACCGTCGAGCCCGCCGCGCGCGGCGCGCACCGCGACCGGATCGCCCCTGTCGCCCAGACGCGGGAGCTTCATGCGCGGCTCTGCGAGTTCCGGGTTCGGCACCAAGCCGCCCGCGCGTCGGATCAGCCGGAACGACTGAGACACTCCCTCGGCGAAGCCGCGGCGGTAGATGTAATCGGGGGTGAGGCGGTCCGCCCCGACCCAGTGCCGCACCGCGGCGTCGGGGTTGTAGTAGGTCCGACCGCCCTTCGCCTCGACCGATTCGGCCAGTCCGGCCTCGCCGTCGCCGCGATATTCGATCAGCTCCCACGGCAGCGCATCGGGGTGGAAGCCCCCGGCGGCGACGAGCGCGTCGCGACGCACCGAGAAATTGCAGCCGAACGCGCCGTTGGGCGGAATGCTGCGGGGCAGTTCGCCGAGCTGGAGCAGGCTGTAGGCGTAGATCAGCCAGCCGTCCTCGACCGGCAGCTTGCGGCCTTCGACCCAGTCCGGTGGGGCGATCTCGTATTCGGGAAGGCAGGGGCCGGTGGCGATCGCGACGTTGCGGATCAGGAAGCTGTCGGAGATTCCCTGGAGCCATGTGGGCTCGGGCACGATGTCGTCGTCGCAGTAGACGAGAATCTCTCCGCTGGCGTGGCGCAGGCCCGCGTGGCGCGCCGCGTGCAGCCCCGGCGTGGTCTCGGCGATCGCAAGGAAGTTGGAAAAGTGGGGAGCCGCGTCGCGAATCACCTCGGGGGTGGTGTCGGTGGACCCGTTGTCGACGACGATCACCTCGTAGGCGACGTCGCTCGCGAACGCTTGACGGCGCAGGCCGTCGAGCATCCTGGCGAGAAGCCCGGCCCGATTGCGCGTCGGGATGATGACCGACAGGTCCATGGGGAGAGCCCCCGGGGAGGAAGGGTTATTCGAGCCCGAGGACGAAGTCGACGACTGCTTCGGCCTTTTCCGTGCCCTGGCCTTCCGGGTCCATGTTGTCCTTGAGCCACGCCTTGGCGACGTCGGCGTCGACCGGGTACTTCTGCACCAGCGCCGCGATCACCGCCTGGAGGCCGAGTACGTTCGCTGCGACGTCGTCGAGCGCCTCGAGGAAGGTTTCGTTGTTGGCCAGGGATTCGCCGTACAAGCGGTTGACGTCATCCGACACCGTCTGCAGCAGACCCTGGACCTGATCAATCAAACCTTCACTCATGGCGCAAACCCCTGGTAAAAAAGCGGACGATCCGGCCACCATAACGGAAGCCAAAACAGCTGTCATGGATCAATTCCGCGCGTGGCGGATGAAACGAGTGGGGCGATGAAAACCAAATTCGGCATCGGCTGGCAGGTCGGCGGGACCACCGGCTGGGGGGTCTACGGCCTCGCGTTGATGCTGCGCGGCGCGCAGCGTGGCCTGATTCCGATCCCGGTTTATGTCTCGCCTAAGTTCACCCCCGGTCCGCTCGAGGCGCGGGTGCTCGGCCCGCTCGAAAAGCACTGGCGGATCGAGCAGCAATTCTTCGGTCTCGGCGACGGCGGCGCGGTGGACTATCCGTTCCTGATGGGACTGGGCAACGACCTCCATCCGCCCGAGGTGATCGACGCGGTGCGCGGCGCGCCCGACCACGGCGTGGTGTTCTTCGAGCACCGCAACATCGCGGCGGACGACATCGCCTTCGCCAAGGCGCGCTTCGCCGGGATCGTCGCCGGGTCGAGCTGGAACGCCGAGGTGCTGAACGATCTCGGCTTCGCCAACGTCGCGTTCTGCCCGCAGGGGATCGACCTCACCCGCTTCCACCCCGCGCCCAAGGGCGGCGTGCTCGGCGACCGCTTCGTGGTGTTCTCGGGCGGTAAGCTCGAATTCCGCAAGGGCCAGGACATCGTGGTCGAGGCGTTCCGCCGCTTCCACGCACGCCACCCCGAGGCGTTGTTGGTGACCGCCTGGCATAACCATTGGGACGCCTCGGTGGCGAGCATCGCCCGCTCGCCGCACGGCTTCGGCGCACCCGCGAGGGCGGCCGAAGGCGGACCCTGGAAGATTTCCGAATGGCTCGCGGCGCAGGGGATCCCGGCCGATGCGGTGCTCGACCTCGGCGAGGTCGACCACGCGCGGATGCCGCAGCTGCTGCGCGAGTGCGACGTCGGGGTGTTCCCCAACCGCTGCGAGGGCGGCACCAATCTCGTGGCGATGGAGTGCATGGCCTGCGGCGTGCCCGCGATCCTTTCCGACAACACCGGCCATCGCGACCTCCTCGCCCGGCCCGGCGCGGCGTTGCGGCTGGAGCGTCAGTCCCCGATCGCGGGCGACCTGTTCGCCGACTGGGGCGAGAGCGATCCGGACGAGATCGTCGCGCATCTGGAATGGGTGCACGCCAACCGCGATGCCGCGGCCAAGGTCGGCGCGGCAGGCGCGACGTTCCTGGCGGAGTGGGGCTGGCCGCAGAAGATCGACGCCCTATTCGCTGCCCTCGGCTGGGGGTAGGGCGGCTTCGACGCCGCGGATCACCGGGTCCCAGTCGCCGAGACGCTCCTGGCGGAACAGTCGTGCAGCGGCGTACCAGGGCGTGGTTTCGCCGCGCGCGCCCCAGCGCCAGTCCGGCTCCGCGGCGAGCAGCAGCCAGATCGGCACGCCCAGGGTTCCGGCGAGATGGGCGGCGGCGGTGTCGACGCTGATCAACAGATCGAGGCCGCCGATCGCCCGCGCGGTGGCGGCGAAGTCGGCGAACCGCGGTCCCTCCGCGTCGCCGAACTGCAAATTCACCCAATCGAGATCGGGGCGCGCCGCGGTCAGCCGCAGCAGCGTGTCCTTCGGCATCGAGCGCCAGCGGTCGTTTTCGTGGCCGGGGTTGCCCGCCCAGGCCAAGCCGATGCGGAGGCGGCCGTCGTTG
>LUYR01000034.1 GCA_001603335.1 Rhodospirillales bacterium Alpha_05
GCGAGCCGCCCGGTGGCTTGGGCTTTAGGGCAGGACGACGAACTTGCCGCCCTTGACTTCCATCTTCGCGAGCTCCTTGGCGGGTTCGCGGGTCTCGGGGTCGAAGCTGGTCTTGCCGGTGACGCCCGGGTAGTCGGTGGTCTTGGCGAGCTGGTCGCGCAGCTGGGCGCGGGTCGCCTTCGGCCCCACCTTCTTGAGCGCGTCGAGCATGATGCCGACGGCGTCGTAGGCCTGGGCCGCGAACATGTTCGGCGCGTCGCCGTAGTTGGTCTTGTATTCGCCGACGAAGTGCTGGACTTCCTGCGCCGGGTTCTCGGGCACGAAGGTCGAGGCCATGCGCAGGCCGTTGACCGCGTCGCCGCCCAATTCGATCAGCTTCGGCGAATAGAGCGAGCTGGTGGAGAACATCGCCGACTTGACGTTGAGCTGCTTCGCCTGCTGCAAGGCCGAGGCGCCTTCCTCATAGAACATGCAGAGGTAGATCGCGTCGGGCTTGGCGCGGCCGATCTTGGTGAGGATCGAGCGGAAGTCGCGGGTGCCGGGGTTGAAGTACTCGGTCGCGGTGACCTTGCCGCCCTCGGCCTTGAACGCCTTGGCGAATTCCTCGGCGGCCGAGATTCCCCAGTCGTTCTGGATCGCGATGATCGCCACCGACTTCGCCCCGGTGGAGCGCATCCACTTCGAGGTGAACGGGCCTTCGTAGGCCTGGGTGGTGATGTTGCGGAACTGCCACTTCGAGACCTTGGTGTAGTCCGGATGCGAGGCGGTCTGGGAGAGCTGCGGTACGCCCGACTTGGCGTAGACCTCGCCCGCCGCCATCGCGACGGTGGAGGAGAAGTCGCCGAGCACGCCCAGGATCTTCGGGTTGTCGGAGAACTTCTGCGCGATCGCGATCGCTTCCTTCGGGTCGTTCTTGCTGTCTTCGTAGACGATCTCGACCGGCACGCCGTCAACGCCGCCCGCGGCGTTGAACGCCTTCAGCTGGATTTCGGCGGCGTTGCGGAACATTTCGCCGTACTGCGAGCGATCGCCCGAAAGCGGCATCTGGTAGCCGAGGAGGAGCGGATCGGCGGCGACGGCGGGCTTGGCGGCGAAGCCGCAGGCCAGCGCGGCGGCGGCGAAGGCGAAGCCTTTCAGGAGTTTGAACTCAGGGCGCATCGGGGGTGTCCTTATCCAAGAGAAGGGGAAAACGCGCGGAGAGGAAATTTACGGAGCGGTCTCGGCGCCCGGGCCGGGGGTGATGTGGAGGCGGCAACAGCCCTCGCGGCCCTGCTTCCAGGTGTCGACCTCGATGCCGAAGCCGGCTTCGCCGAAGGTGCCCTTGTCGACGCACCCGGCCATGCCGCACATGTGCTCGAGCTCGCCGCCCTCGATCCCCGCGCCCTGCCAGGATTCCTTCAGCGGGCAGCGGTGGAAGTGGATGCGCAGGCTCTCGTCGGTGCACTCGACGACTTCGGGCTGGAACATCGTCTCGGCGTCGGGGATGAAGTCGATGAAGGCGTCCTTCAGGCCCTTGAGATCGGCGGGCGCGAACGGCGAGAAATTCCCCGCGATGTCGGCGCCGCGGCGGTAGATTGCCTTTTTCATAATCGTTGTGGCCAATTCCGCGCCGATTTCGTCGCGCATTTCTTCGAACACCGCGCGGTAGAAGAGGGCGCGGCTGCCGATGGCGGAGCGCAGCAGTTCCCGGGCTTTGTCGTCCATTTCTGGGCCTTTCTCGTGCTAAATTCGGACTTCGCGGTTGGGGCGACCTCGGGTAGGATCGGCGAGGCATGAACCCTGCAAGCAAATCTCGCGCCGTTGTTATAAATGCGAAATTTCCTTGAGGCGGCGCCCTTTTCCACTACCATCCTGTTGAACGAAAATATACACCGTATTTTCACTGTAATTAGTGCGGGGCGTATCGCCTCGTGCCCCGGAACCCGTCGAACGAGGAAACCATGCGTTTGCGTCAAAGTCCACTCAGTGCCGCGATCTGGGCCTCCACTGCTACAGATGCGCCGGAAACCCGGCGGTTGGAGGGCAGCATCTCCGTCGACGTCGCGATCGTCGGCGCGGGCGTCACCGGATTGTCGTCCGCCCTGCATTTGCGCGAGTCCGGCGTTTCGGTCGCGGTGATCGAGGCCGGGTCGGTGGGCGAGGGCGGCTCGGGCCGCAACAACGGCATGGCGATCCCGACGCTGTCCAAGCTCGACCCCAAGGATCTGGTCGACCGCTACGGCGACGCCGGGATGCGCTTCGCCAAGCTGATCGGCGGCTGCTCGGAGCAGTTCTTCGGCGCGGTGCGGGCGCACGGCATGAGCTGCGACGCGGTGCAGACCGGCTGGATGGCCCCCGCGCACCGTGCATCGCGGATGGAGATGCTCGAAAGCCGCCATAAGCAGTGGACCGAGATCGGCGTGGAAGCCGAGCTTCTCGATCGCGACCAGGCGGGCAAGCTGCTCGGCTCCGACTGGTATCACGGCGGCCTGTTCTTCCCCAAGGGCGGCCACGTCAACCCGCTCGGCTTCACCCGCGAGCTCGCCCGCGTCGCGATCGCCAAGGGCGCGGAGGTCTATACCGAATCGCCGGTGGCGCGGATCTTCAAGAGCGAGGGCAAGTGGGTGCTGCGCACCCCGGCGGGCCGCGTCGAGGCGGACCGGGTGATCCTCGCCACCAACGCCTACACCGACAAGCTCTGGCCCAAGCTCCAGCGTTCGGTGGTGCCGCTGTTGAACTTCCAGATGGCGACCCAGCCGCAGTCGGATCGGGTGCGGCAAAGCGTGCTGCCCACCGGCATCGCGGCGTCCGACACCCAGTCCGACCTCCACTTCTTCCACTGGGACGGCGAAGGCCGGATGATCACCGGCGCGACCCTGGCGCTGCCGTGGATCGCGGCGCACGCGCGGCTGCGCGACAAGATCGGCGACCGCGTCGCCAAGGTCTTCCCGGCGATCGGCAAGCCGTGGTTCACCCACATCTGGAGCGGCTGGCTGGCGATGGTGCCGGACTTCTCGCCCCACTTCCACCACCTCGACGACGGCGTGATCGCCGCGGTCGGCTATTGCGGCCGGGGCTTCGCGCTCGGCTTCGCGGTCGGCGCCGAACTCGCCAAGGCCTCCACCGGAACTCCGGACTCCGAACTCGCGTTGCCCTTCTCTCCGGTCAAGGCGGCGGTGCCGTTGCACGAGATTTCGAGCCCGTTCGCCAGCCTTGCGATGCTGCACTACCGCCGCTTCGACACCCGGGACTGATTCGCTCGACAAAGGCCCGCCGCTCCTCTAACCATGGGGGCTGCAAATCGAAAGGGACCGGACCATGAGTGAGGAATTCGACGACGATGCGGAACTGGTGGCGGAGCTCGACGAGGCTCTTGCTTCCGAGGACGCGCCCGAGGACTGCATGCAGCTGTCCGAACTCGACGGTTTCCTCACCGGTCTCGCGGTGTCGCCGGTTACCGTCGATCCGGACGAGTGGCTGAGCTGGGTCTGGGGCGAAGGCTTCGCCGACAAGAAGCTCGAAGCGCACGTCGCCGAGATGGTGATGGACCACTTCGCGCGGATCGCCGAGGACCTGGCCGAAGGCTACGGCGTCGACCCGCTGCTGTGGGAAAACGCCGACGGCTCGGCGGACGCCTCCGAATGGGCCGACGGCTTCATGGCGGCGGTGGACCTGCGCCCGGAAGACTGGCTGCCGATTCTCGACGACGACACCGCGCGCCTGCATCTGGTGCCGATCCTCGCGCTCGCCTGCGATGCCGACGGTGCGCCGTTGCTCCAGCTGCCGCCCGCCGATCTCAAGCACATCCAGGAAGACGTGGAGACGCTGATTCCGAAGGCGGTGGAAGAGATCCACGGCTATTGGGCGGCCCGCGCGGAAGGCTGAGGCCCGCCGCTCCCCCGCACAACGCGAAAAAACCCGGTTCCTCATGGAGGTGCCGGGTTTTTTGTCGTTTTGGCTGGATCATTTTGTGTCGTTCAGCTATGCAGAAACGCCATCTTCATAAGGTCAAGTGCGCGCCCCACGCAGTTTTCGTTCGGGCGGCGCGCCGACAAAAATCGGGAGGACGCCAAGTGAACAAGTTCGTGTTGTCCGGGGTGCTGGGCCTCGGCCTGGCGCTGGGCGCGGTCGACGCCGACGCGGCGACGGTGCTGCGCCTCACCTCGCAGATGCCCGCGAAGCATCACGTCGGCCAGAATCTCCTGGCGTTCAAGGACATCGTCGAGCGCGAGAGCAAGGGCGACCTCAAGATCGAGATCTACCCGGCGTCGCAGCTCTACAAGGACGAGGAAACCCCGCAGGCGGTCTCCACCGGCGCGGTGGACATGGGGTCGGTGTCGCTGGCGCAGTTCGCCGGCACCGTGCCCGCCACCGACGTGTTCTACGTGCCGTTCCTCTTCGACACCCAGGAGCGCGTCCGCGCCGCGACCGCGCCCGACAGCCCGATCCGCACCGCCCTCGACGAGGCGATCCTCAAGACCGGCAGCCGCGTGCTGTGGTGGCAGGCGTTCGGCGGCTCGATCCTGTTGAGCAAGGGCTTCGAGGTGCGCAACCCCGAGGACTTGAAGGGCAAGAAGGTGCGCGTCTTCGGCAAGACCTTGGGCCGCTTCGTCGAGGCGGTCGGCGGCGCGCCGACGATGCTCTCGGGCTCGGAGCAGTTCATCGCCTACCAGCGCGGCACGGTGGACGCGGGCATGACCGGCATCACCACCGTCCCGGCGCGCAAGCTCTATCAGGTGATGGACACGATGACGGTGACCAACAACGCTGACGTCGAGTTCGTCGTGATCGTCAACGAGAAGGCGTGGCAGGGCTTGACCCCGGCGCAGCGCGACATCGTCACCAAGGCCGGTCGCAAGGTCGAGGCCGATCTGCGCACCGAGATGGAAAAGCTCGAAGCCGACGCCCTGGTCGACACCAAGACCAAGATGAAGGTGATCGAGCTCACCGACGCCGAGCGCGCGCGCTGGCGCGCCGCGACCAAGCCGGTGATCGCCGAGTTCGTCGAGTGGGCCGGCCCCTTGGGCGAAAAGCTGATCACCGAAGCGCAGGCGCTGAAGTAACCCAGCCCCACCACCCCGGAGCGATCCACGCTCCGGGGCTTCTCAGGATTTCGAGTTGTTCATGCTAGCATTGATCGACAGGGTTTCCGACGCCTGCGGGCGGATTGCGGCGTGGCTGTTCTTCGCCATCGGCCTGTTGATCACCGCCGAGGTGATCTCGCGCTACGTGTTCAACGCGCCGACGCCGTGGACCGAGGACATCTCCCAGGCGTTGCAGATCTGGGCGACCTACCTCGCCGCCGCGTTCGTGCTGCGCCACCGCGATTTGATCGTGATCGAGTTCTTCATCAGCCGCATGGGGCCGGCGCGCCGCCGCATCGCCGACACCATCAGCCTCGTCGCGATTCTCGCGTTCGCGGGGTTCGCGGTGGTCTACGGCGCGGCGATCGTCGCCGAATCCGTGGCGCAGAACCGCCACGCCTCGACCATGCTCGGCCTGCCGCGCTGGATCACCGAGATGGCGATCCCGGTCGGCTTCACCCTGCTGTCGCTGCAAGCCCTCGCCGAGCTGATCCGGCTGTGGTTCCGGCAGGAGGCGTCGCGATGACCGCCGCCCTGCTCCTTGCCGCGATGATCGGCCTGTTGTTCCTCGGCGTGCCGGTGGCGTTCGCGCTCGGCGGTCTCGGGCTTGCGATGCTGCTCTCCGCCGGGATGTCGCCCTTGATGGTGCCGCAGGGGCTCTATTCCCTCACCGACAGCTTCGTCCTGCTGTCGGTGCCGTTGTTCCTGTTGATGTCCAACGTGCTCCTGAAGGGCGGCGCGGGGCGGAATCTGTTCGCCGCGGTGCAGAGCTGGGTCGGCCACTGGCCGGGTGGCCTCGGCATCGCCACGGTGCTCTCCTGCGCGGTGTTCGCGGCGATCTCGGGGTCGTCGGTGGCGTGCGCGGCGACGATCGGCACCGTCGCGATCGGCGAGATGATCGAGCGCGGCTACAACAAGCCGTTCGTCTACGGCCTTGTCGCTGCGGGCGGTACCCTCGGCATTTTGATCCCGCCGTCGATCCCGATGATCATCTATTGCGTGCTCACCGACGATTCGATCGCCGACATGTTCCTCGCCGGGATCGGGCCGGGCCTCGCGCTCTGCGCGATGTTCATCGTCTTCAGCTTCCTCTACGGCAAGTTCGGCAAGGGCTGCCGCCTCGCGCCCAAGGCGACCTGGGCGGAGCGCCGCGCCGCAAGCCTGAAGGCGCTGCCGGTGGTGGGCATCGCGGCGCTGGTGATCGGCTCGATCTACTTGGGCGTCTGCACGCCGACCGAATCCGCCGGGCTCGGCTTCGTCGCGTCGTTGGTGGTGGTGGGCGTGTCGCGGTCGATCACGCGCCAGGGCTTGCGCGAGGCGGTGGTGGAATCGATGCGCACCACGGTGACGATCTTCCTGATCATGGCCGGGGCGACGGTGTTCGGCAAGGCGATCACCCTCTACCAGATCCCCCAGGACGTGGCGCAGTGGGTCTCCGACACCGTCACCGGCGTCGGGCCGTTCGTGTTCGCGGTCTGCATCGTGCTGCTGGTGATGGGGTTCTTCCTCGAATCGATGTCGATGCTGATGATCATGATGCCGGTGCTGCATCCGGCGCTGCTCGACATGGGCATCGACACGATCTGGTTCGGCATCATCTTCATGCTGATGATCGAGTGCGCGCTGATCACCCCGCCGGTCGGCCTCAATCTCTACGTCATCCAGGCGGTGGCGAAGTCGCCGATCGAGCCGGTGATCAAGGGGGTCTGGCCGTTCGTTCTGATGCTGTTCGTCACCACCATCCTGGTCTACGCGCTCCCCGGCCTCGCGCTCGCGATCCCGTTCAAGCTCTAGGCCGGAAAATCATGCGTCCCCATGCGTTTGGGGTTTTTGCCTGGGCGTCGCCACAGGTAGACTGATGCGCGCGGGCGGCATGCCCTCGCCAAGGGAGGACTTCACCAATGAACAAGTCGATTGCGTGCGTGTTGGGTACGGCGACGCTGGCCCTGGGTCTGGCCACGGCGAACGCCGCGACGCAAACCCCGGTGACGCTGAAGTCGGCGAAGACCGCGTCGTCCTACTACATGATGACGGTTCAGATCGCCGAAATGCTGAAAAAGGCCGATCCGAGCTTCGTGCCGACGGTCGAGGAGAGCCAGGGCTCGGTCCAGAACGTCAAGGAATCCTTCATCCGCCCCGGCAACTTCGTCTTCACCGCGCCGCCGAGCCTGCTCGCCTCCGCGCGCAAGGGCGAGAAGCCGTTCGAAGGCCAGACGCACGACAACGCCCGCAGCCTGTTCGTGATGCCGGGCATCACCGTGCACTTCGTGGTGCGCAACGACACCGGGATCAAGTCGGTGCCGGAACTCGTCGGCCACAGCTTCGTCGCGGGCGGCAAGGGCACCTTCTGCGAGCAGAGCGTGCAGAAAATCCTCGGCGTCCTCGGCCTCGCCGACAAGGTCAACATCGAATCCGTCGAACTCCCCGCCGCCAGCTCGGCGATGCGCAACGCCAAGATCGACGGCTTCGCCACCTGCTCGTCGCACCCGACGCCGCAGCTGGTCGAGCTCGCCACCACCAACGACCTCACCGTGCTGTCGTTCACCGACGCCGAACGCGACAAGATCATCGGCATGAACCCGATGTACACGCCGCTGACCCTGCCCGCGGGCACCTACAAGGGCCAGGACAAGCCGGTCGCGACGCTGGCGATGCCGGTGGGCGCCTACGGCACCGACAAGATGGACGAGCACGCGGCCTACGCGATCACCAAGACCTTCTGGGAATGGAAGGGCAAGCTCGCCGCCGACAATCCGTGGTGGAAGGGCGTGAGCCCCGAGATGATCACCCTGATGGGCGCGAAGATCCACCCCGGCGCGGCCAAGTACTACCAGGAAATCGGTGTGAAGCTGCCGGACTCCATGAAGTAAGATGACCACCGATGCACTCCAGGGGCGGATGATCGACCCCGACGAAGGCCGTGTCATCCCCTCCGACGCGCCGCTCGCCGGTCCGTTGCGGCAGATTGCCGTGGCGGACTGGGCGCAGCTCGCGCTCGGCATCGTCTCGGTGGGGTTTCACCTGTATCTGATCTTCGCCGGGCTGGTCCCGGCGCTGGTGGCGCGGCCGCTGCACCTGATCATCGCCGCGCCCTGGATCTTCTTCGTCCTCAAGCCGAAGTCCGAGATCAGCCGTTGGGTCGGCTACGTCCTCGGGGTGCTCGGCATCGCCTCGGCGGGCTACGTGGCGATCACCCACGACAGCCTCGCCGACCAGTACGGCGCGCTCGACGGCCCGTTGCAGATGGCGATGTCGGTGGTGCTGATCCTGATGGTGCTCGAAATGGCGCGCCGCTCGGTCAAGGCGGTGCTGCCCTCGATCGCGACGATCTGCCTCGCCTACGGCGCATTCGGCCACCTCATCCCCGGCACCTTCGGCCACGGCGAGCTGCCGCTTTCCTACTTCCTCGGCACCCTCACCATCGCCGAGGGCGGTCTGTGGAGCTCGATGACCGAGATTTCCGCCGAGACCGTCGCGCCGTTCATCATCCTCGGCTCGTTCATCGCCGCGGGTGCGGCGGGCACCGGCTTCATGGCGCTGGCGATCCAGCTCGCCGGGCGGTTCCGCGCCGGTGCGGCCAAGGTCGCGGTGCTCTCCTCCGCGATGTACGGCACGATATCGGGCGTCGCCGCGGCCAACACCGCCTCCACCGGCATGGTGACGATCCCGGCGATGAAGCGCCTCGGCTACCCGCCCGCGATGGCGGCGGCGGTCGAGGCGGTGGCCTCCACCGGCGGCCAGATCATGCCGCCGTTGATGGGCGCCGGCATCTTCGTGATGGCCGAGCTTTTGCACACCGACTACCTCTCGATCATGAAGGCGGCGACGCCCTCGGCGTTCCTGTTCTTCGCCACCGTGTGGTTCGGCGTCCACCTGTTCGCGCTGCGCTGGGATTTGAAGGGCCTGCGCCGCGAGGACCTGCCGGGCTGGCATATCGTCGCGCGCACCTTTCCGTTCTTTGCCGTGCCGTTCGGCGTGCTCACCTGGATGCTGGTTTTCACCGCGTTCACCGCGCCCTACGCCGCGGCGATCGCGACCATCCTCACCGCGGTGCTGCTCCTTGCCGACGGCTACGGCGCGATCCGGGTGCGGCGCTGGCTGCATCGCCTGTGGCAGGCGTGCGTCGACGCCGGGCGGCAGATCGCCGCGATCGCCGCGATCATCGTCTGCGCCAGCCTGATCGTCGGCGTGTTCAACATGACCGGCATCGGCGTCAAGGTAACGTCGCTGATCCTCTCCGCTTCGGGCGGCAACCTCTGGCTCGCGCTGATGCTCACCGGGCTTGCCGGACTGGTGCTCGGGATGGAGTTGCCAACCACCGCCGCATACATTATCACCGTCGCGGTCGCCGGTCCGGCGCTGGTGGAACTGGGGGTTCCGGAGCTTTACGCGCACCTCTTCGTGTTCTGGTACGCGCTCCTCTGCACCATCACCCCGCCGGTCTGCGGCAACGTGTTCATCGCCGCCGGGCTCGCCAACACCGCCTGGTTGCCGGTGGCGTGGCGGTCGATGCAGCTCGGCATCGGCCTGTTCATCCTGCCGCTCGGGTTCATCGCCAATCCGTCGATGCTGCTTCTCGGCAGCGCGCCGTTGCTGGCGCTGGTGGCGAGCGCCAAGGTCGGGTTCGGGGTCTGGCTGTTCTCGGCCGCCGCGATCAACCCGCACCGGCAATGGTGGGTGCCGCCGCTCGGCGCGCTCGCCGGCGGCGTGGTGATTTTCGCCTTTGCGGTCTGAGTCAGGGGTTCTGGGGGTCTAAAATGTTGACGGGGTTGACCGTCGCCGCCGGGTTGTCGGTGGATTCGCTTGCCGCCGCGATGGCGACCGGGGTGGTGCTGCGTAGCCCACGGATACGCGACGCCGCGCGCGTCGGCACCGCCTTCGGCCTGTGCCAGGCGGGCTTCGCCTTGGGCGGCCTGCTCGCCGGGCTGGTTCTGGCGCGGCTGCCGCTGCTCGACGCCTGGGATCACTGGATCGCCTTCGGCCTGCTGATGCTGGTCGGCGGGCAGATGATCGTCGCCGCCTTCCAGGGCGACGACGCCGAGGCCGCCGCACCGTCGTGGCTGGCCTTGGTGATGATGGGGGTGGGCACCAGCATCGACGCCGGGGTGGTGGGGGTCGGCATGGGCCTCACCAAAGTCGAGATTCTCGCCACCGTCCTGATCATCGGCGCGGTCACCTTCGGCTTCTCGTTCGTCGGCGTGCTCTGCGGCCGCTGCGTCGGCCAGCGCACCGGAACCTGCGCGCAAATCGTCGGCGGACTCGGTCTGGTGGCGATCGGCGTGCACATTCTCGCGGTCCATCTCGGATCTTAGGCGGTTTCGGTGGTCACGGGGCTTGCGCAATCCGGGGCGGGGCCCCCAAACTCTAATTCCCCGCCGCCTTTAGTCCGGATGCTTGCCGATGAACCATGTTACCCCCCTGATCTCCACCATCGTCATCGGCATCGGCCTCGCTTTCGTTTTCGGTACAATCGCAGCACGCTTCCGGATTTCGCCGCTGATCGGCTACCTCGTCGCCGGGATTCTCGTCGGGCCGCATTCGCCCGGCTTCGTCGCCGACCAGGCGTTTGCCTCGCAGCTCGCCGAGATCGGCGTGATCCTTCTGATGTTCGGCGTCGGGCTGCACTTCTCGTGGAAAGACCTGATGTCGGTGGGCGGCATCGCGGTGCCGGGCGCGATCGCCCAGATCGCGGTGGCGACGCTGCTCGGCCTGGGGATGGCGGAGGTGCTCGGCTGGTCGATGGCCGCGGGCATGGTGTTCGGCCTCGCGCTCTCGGTGGCGAGCACCGTGGTGCTGCTGCGCGCGTTGCAGGAGCGCCGCCTGCTCGATACCGAGCGCGGCCGAATCGCGGTCGGCTGGCTGGTGGTCGAGGACATCGCGATGGTTCTCGCGCTGGTGCTGGTGCCTGCGATCGCCGGGGTCAAGCCGGACGAAGGCGGCGACCTGCTGGCGATGCGGCTCTCCGCCGAGTTCAACCTCGGCCTCGCCGGGGTGATCGGCTTCACCCTCGCCAAGGTTCTCGCGTTCGTGGTGCTGATGGTGGTGGTGGGGCGGCGGGCGATCCCGTGGCTGCTCCACTTCATGGCACACCTCGGCAACCGCGAGCTGTTCCGCCTCGCGGTGCTGGCGGTGGCGCTCGGCGTCGCCTATGGCGCGACGGTGCTGTTCGGGGTGTCGCTCGCGCTCGGCGCGTTCTTCGCCGGCATGGTGATGAGCGAGTCCGAGCTGTCGCACCAGGCGGCGCAGGAGACCCTGCCGCTGCGCGACGCGTTCGCGGTGCTGTTCTTCGTCTCCGTCGGCATGCTGTTCGACCCGGGCGAGTTACTGCGCAACCCCGGCCCGGTGGCGGCGGTGCTGTTCATCGTCTTGATCGGCAAGTCGGCGGCGGCGTTCCTGATCGTGCGGATGTTCCGCCATCCGCCGGGCACCGCGCTCACCATCGCCGCCAGCCTCGCGCAGATCGGCGAATTCTCGTTCATCCTCGCCGAGATCGGCGTGCGCCAGGGGATTCTCCCCGACGAGGCGCGCAACCTGATCCTCGCCGGGGCGATTCTCTCGATCCTGATCAACCCGCTCGCCTTCCTTGCAGCCGACCGCTTGCGCGACCGCTTCGTCGAAAAGGCCCAGCCCGCCGCCGCCGAGCCCGACAGCCCGCCGCCCGAGCCCGAGCCCGAGGTCCGCACC
>LUYR01000035.1 GCA_001603335.1 Rhodospirillales bacterium Alpha_05
GTCCGTACCGATATCGGGAGAAAGTTCCGCACTCGCATTGAATTCGGCGAGAGCCTCGTCGAGCTGCCCCTGCCCTTCGAGAGCCGTTCCCCGGGCTGCCCGGGCCGCGGCGAGAGCCCGCCGTTCCTCCCCGGTCCGCGCGCGATCGAGGATCGCCGACTGGACGCGCGCAAGCGCTTCGAGAACACGATCGGAACGATACACGCTTCTGCTCGTCTCGTACCCCGCGAGCGCGTCCTCGAGCCGTCCGGCCTTTTCGAGAATTTCGGCCTTCGTGTAGAGCTCGTTCCCACGGTCTTCGGACGCTTTCCGCTCCAGCAGACGGGCGTTCAGACGCGCGAACGCTTCGTCCTTTTCCTTCGTCGGATCGAGAGTCCGGCTCTCACGCATCGCCGTGAAAGCCTCGTCAAGCCTTCCGAGCGACTCGAGCTCCGCCGATTCCTGCGCGAGCCTGACCGCACGCTCCTTTTTTTCCGCCGATTCCCTGGCAAGCGCGTCGACCTTTCCCTGAACGCGCAGGATGGATTCGTCGACCTCGGCCGCCGTGACGAGCGAGGCGCTTTCCTCGTACGCCGCGAGCGCTTCGGGGAGCCTGCCGAGGCGTTCCAGTCTCGCTCCGTTCCTGCTCAGCCCGGCGGCACGGGCCTTCCGTTCGTCCGCAGCCCGGATTTTCTCGCCGATCCTCCGGATCGCCTCCTCGGCGTCCCTGAGGGGAACGACGGACTGGCTCTCCCGAAGTTTCACGCGAGCGGCCTCGAGTTCTCCCCTCAGTTCGAGGTCCGAAGCCTCCGTAAAGAGGGATAGCGCCTTCGCACGGGCGTCGGCCTCGCTCCGTCCGCGCTCGACGATCTTTCCCTCGAGGCGCGTCATCGCTTCTTCCACCTTCGGATCAGGCAGCAGCGCAAGGCTCTCCGCGAACCGTTCGCGCGCCCCGTCGAGATCGCCGGCCCTTTCGAGTTCCGACCCGGAGCGGAAGAGCCTGCCCGCGCGAAGCTGCTTTTCCTCCTTCGACTGGATGCGCTCCCGTATGACCACCCTGAGCCGGTCCACGGCCTTCGCGATCTGCGGATCGGGCCAGAGCGCCTGGCTCGCGAGGTACTCGTCGAGGGCATCTTCGACCTTCCCGGACTGCTCCAGTTCGGACGCCTTCGCGGCCATGCCCGTCGCCTTCGCCTTGCGGTCACGGCGTTCCGAGAGCTGCGCCTGGAGTCGTCTGACGGCGTCCTCCGCCTCTTTGTCGGGCCATGTCAGGCGGCTTTCGCGATATTTCGCCAGCGCCTCCTCCGTATGGTCGGTAAGTTCGAGGTCGTACCCCTCCTGGAAGAGACGATACGCACGTTCCTTTTTCTCGCCCTCTATCCTCGCTTTCTCGCGGATGGCAGCAGCCAGCCTGCCTGCTGCCTCCTCGGCCTTCGCGTCCTGCCAGAGCGCAATACTCGCTTCGTAGGAGGCCAGCGCCTCCTCGAGACTTCCGATCCGCTCGAGTTCGGCGCCTTTTCGGGCGAGCGCGGCTGCACGGGTTTTCTTCTGCTCGTCGGTCGCAAGGCGGGCGTCTATCGTCGCGTGAAGTCGGGCGGCCGTTTCGTTCACGGCTTTATCCTGGACGTAGCGCAGACTTTCCTCGAAAAGATCGAGCGCCTCTTCGAGTCTGCCATCCTTTTCGAGCGCCTGGGCCCGCGTCTTCAGATCGTCCGCTTTGGCCTTCCGCTCGTCCCGCTCCCGGACGAGCGCTTCGATGCGCCCGGCCGCTTCGCGTGCCTCGGGGAGCGAAACCGCCCGGAGGCTTTCCCGCAGCTTCGAGAGCGCGTCGTCGAACTTTCCCGCCCCTTCGTCGGCGAGCGCCTCCCGAAGGAGCCTCGACGCCGTCTCCCGCATCTCTCCGAGATACGTCTGTCGTTTCACACCCTGTTCGAGCAGCGCCGAGGTCTCGTCGTCTTTCCAGAGGCCGAGGCTCTCGCGGAACTTGACGACGGCTTCCGCGGCCATATCCCGCGACAGCAGGGCGCGTCCCTCTTCCCGAAGCGCCCGGGCCGCCTGGAAGTTCTTCCGCCCCTCCGTCATCGAGAGCAGTTCTCCCCGGGCCTCTTCGGACTCGGCATCGAGCCGGAGCGCCTCTTCGACGAGCGCGATCGCCCCGTCGAGATCACCGCGCTGCCAGAGAGCGCGTGCTTCGTCGACTTTGTCGAGCGCCTTTCGGATCGCCGCCGCCCGCGCATCGGCCGACGCGACTTCCTGATTCAGCGTATCGAGCCCGGGGAGCGGCTCGAGGTCGACTTCGAGAT
>LUYR01000036.1 GCA_001603335.1 Rhodospirillales bacterium Alpha_05
GCCGACCAGAATCTCAGCCCCGAGCCGCCGCCCGCCGACACCCCGGAGGCGCTCGCCGCGCTCACCCACGCGGTGTTGCGCTACGCCGCGCGCACGCCCTCGCGCCTGTTGATGGTCAACGTCGGCGACCTCTTGGTGGAAAAGACCCAGATCAACCTGCCGGGCACGGTCAACGAACACCCGAACTGGCGTCGGCGCATGCCCCAGAGCGTCGCCGAACTCGCGGACGACCCCTTGATCCGGGCCGGGGTCGCCGCGATCGCCAAGGAACGCTGACTATGCGTTGCCGGGATTGCCGCTGAACTGCACCAGCAGGTCCTCGTCGGTGACGACGCACTGGCAGGCGAGGCGGTAGACCGGCGGCAGGTCCGCGACGTAGGCGGTTTCCTCGTCCTGCTCGGTGAGCAGGCCGAGCTTCGAGAGCACCGCGTGCTCCTTCGGCGTCAGCATCATCCCCTTGATCCGGTCGCCGTCGAGGTGAATCACCTTGACCACGCACGAGCCGCACTCGCCGTCCTCGCAATCGTGCGGGATCGCGATGCCGTTGGCTTTCGCCACCTTGAGAATCGTGTCGCGCGACCCCGCCACCGCCGTAACCTTGCGGTTCTTCGGAAGAATCGGGGAACTGAAATAGACATTCGCCATGGAAAACCCTCCGCGATTGGCACAAAGGGCGGTGCATGCGCAAGCCCTGTGCCAGCGCCGGAAGGGGCGGCTTTCCGCGGTTCGCCGTGGCGGAATGATCCCTATCCGACATCGCCGCGTCGGGTTTGCATCATCGCGGGTTGTGCGGGGCGCGATCATTTGCGCCGATGCGGATCATCGGTTTTTCAGATCAAAAAACCTTAAAAAACCGGATTTTTTCAAACTTCTCACGCGCCTAGGATGACGCCTGTTCCAAATACCCACAAAAAATTCCGGAGAGACGAGATGTCCCTGATCAACACTGTCATCAAGCCCTTCAAGGCGCAGGCTTTCAAGTCGGGCAAGTTCGTCGAGGTGTCCGACGCGAGCCTCAAGGGCGGCTGGTCGGTGGTGTTCTTCTACCCGGCCGACTTCACCTTCGTCTGCCCGACGGAGCTCGAAGACCTCGCCGACAACTACGCCGAATTCCAGAAGCTCGGCGTCGAGATCTACTCGGTGTCCACCGACACCCACTTCGCCCACAAGGCCTGGCACGACTCCTCCGAGGCGATCAAGAAGATCCAGTACACCATGGTCGGCGACCCGGCGGGCGTGCTGTCGCGCAACTTCGACGTGATGATCGAGGCGGACGGCATCGCCGACCGCGGCTCGTTCGTGATCGACCCGGAAGGCAAGATCCAGATCGTCGAGATCACCGCGGGCGGCGTCGGCCGCGACGCCAAGGAGCTGCTGCGCAAGGTCAAGGCCGCGCAGTACGTCGCCTCGCACCCCGGCGAAGTCTGCCCGGCGAAGTGGCACGAAGGCGAGAAGACCCTCGCGCCGTCGCTCGACCTCGTCGGCAAGATCTGATTTTCCCAAATCCATCGGCCGTGCGGTGACAACCGCCGCACGGTCGCCTAAGTCTTGAAACGTGGGCCGCGCCCGAATGCGCGCCCGGTCGCGCGTGCGTGCCTTTACCGCCGTTGCGCAGACGCAGTGAAGGAGCCGCCAATGCTGGACGCCAGCCTCAAGGACCAACTCAAGGCCTACCTCGCCAACCTCGTCCACCCGATCGTGCTCACCGCGAGCCTCGACGACGGCGAAAAATCCCAGGAACTCCGAGCGCTGCTCGAAGACATCGCCGGCCTCTCCGACAAGATCACCCTCGCAACCGACGGCGCCGACCAGCGCACCCCCGCCTTCACCATCGCCCGCGCCGGCACCGAAATCGCGGTCGGCTTCGCCGGGCTGCCGATGGGCCACGAATTCAATTCCCTGGTGCTGGCGCTGCTGCACGTCGGCGGCCACCCGTCGAAGACCGAGCTCGAAACCATCCAGGCGGTGCAGGCGCTCGAAGGCGACTACCGCTTCGAGACCTACTTCTCGCTCTCGTGCCAGAACTGCCCCGACGTGATCCAGGCGCTCAACCTGATGTGCGCGCTCAACCCCAAGATCCACCACACCGCCATCGACGGTGCGCTGTTCCAGGAGGAAGTCGCGATGCGCCAGGTGATGGCGGTCCCGGCGATTTTCCTCAACGGCCAGCCCTTCGGCCAGGGCCGGATGACCCTCGAACAGATCCTCGCCAAGCTCGACACCGGCGCGGCGGACCGCACCGCCCAGGCGATCGCGGCGAAGGCGCCGTTCGAGGTTCTGGTCGTCGGCGGCGGCCCGGCGGGCGCGGCGGC
>LUYR01000037.1 GCA_001603335.1 Rhodospirillales bacterium Alpha_05
CCTCACGATATTGCAAAAGGTGTTCCTGCTGCGCTCGTGCTCCGACGCGATGCTGGCCAGCCGCACCCGCCCCTGCCTGCTGCACCAGATCAAGCGCTGCTCCGCGCCCTGCGTCGGCCGCATCGAGCACAACGTCTACGCCAAGCTCGTCGCCCAGGCGCGCGATTTCCTCAACGGCGACAGCCGCGACCTGCAAAAGGAATTCGCCGCCGCGATGGCCGCCGCCGCCGAGCGCCAGAACTACGAGGAGGCCGCCGCCTACCGCGACCGCATCCGCGCGCTCAGCCAGATCCAGGCGCGGCAAGACATCGACCTCGGCGAAGACCGCGACATCGACCTCGTGGCGCTGCACCGCGCGGGCGACCTCATCGCGATCCAGGTGGTGTTCTTCCGCAACGGCCGCCACACCGGCAACCACGCCTTCTTCCCCGCGCAAACCGCCGACGCGAGCGACGCCGAAATCCTCGCCGCGTTCCTCGGCCAGTTCTACGCCAACCACCTGCCCGCGCCGCTCCTCCTCACCAGCCACACCCCCGACGACGCCGACCTGGTGCAACAGGCCCTCTCGCTCCGCGCCGGACACAAGGTGACGGTCGCCCAGCCGCAGCGCGGCCCGAAGAAGGCGCTGCTGCGCCAGGCCGAAACCAACGCCGCCGACGCCGCGCAGCGCAAGCTCGCCGAGAGCGCGACGCAGCGCCAGCTCCTCGCCGACGTCGCCACCCTGTTCGACCTCCAGGGCCCGCCCGCGCGCATCGAAGTCTACGACAACTCCCACATCCAGGGCGCGCACGCGATCGGCGCGATGATCGTCGCCGGACCCGACGGCTTCGACAAAACCGCCTACCGCACCTGGAACATCAAGGAAGCCGCCACCAACGACGACTTCGGCATGATGCGCGAGGTCTTCCGCCGCCGCTTCGCCCGCGCCGTCGCCGAAGACCCGGACCGCACCCGCTGGCCCGACCTCGTCCTGATCGACGGCGGCAAGGGCCAGCTCTCCTCCGCCGAGGAAATCCTCAAAGACCTCGGCGTCGAAGGCGTGCCCCTGGTGGGCATCTCGAAAGGCCCGGACCGCAACGCCGGACGCGAGTTCTTCCACCGCACCGGCGCGGAGTCATTCCAACTGCCGCCCACCCACCCGGTGCTCTACTACCTCCAGCGCCTGCGCGACGAAGCCCACCGCTTCGCCATCGGCACCCATCGCGCCAAGCGCGGCCGCGCCATCACCAAGTCGCCGCTCGACACCATCGCGGGCATCGGCGCGGCGCGGAAAAAGGCGCTGCTGCACCACTTCGGCTCGGCGCGCGGCGTCTCGGAAGCCGGGGTGGAAGACCTCGCAGGGGTCGACGGCATCTCCCGCGCCCTCGCCCAGCGCCTCTACGACCACTTCCACGGCAACGGCTGATCCGTCGCTTCCGCGGCTTTGTCATCAGATTGCCTGAATTTTTTTCTATCGCGCGCCCTTGGCATGGCGTTACACTCGCGCCCGAATTCAAGCCAACGCGCCCACCCGGAGCCCGTGTCACACCCATGCTGACGCTGCCGAACCTGCTGACGTTGGGCCGTATCGCCGCCATTCCGGCGATGCTCGCAACCTTCTATTGGGATAATCCCACGACGCGCTGGATCGCCTGCGTGGTGTTCGTCGCCGCCGCCGTCACCGACTTCTTTGACGGCTACCTCGCGCGCCGCTTCAACCAGGTCTCCGCCATCGGCCGCTTCCTCGACCCGATCGCCGACAAGCTCCTGGTCGCCGCCCTGCTGCTCTTCCTCGCCGCGTTCGAGCGCATTAGCCCCTTCAGCCTGATCCCCGCCGTGGTCATCCTCTGCCGCGAAATCCTCGTCTCCGGCCTGCGCGAATACCTCGCCGAAATCCGCATCGGCATGCCGGTCACGCCGCTCGCCAAGTGGAAAACCACCTTCCAGCTGATCGCGCTGCCCGTCCTCATCGTCGGCGACGGCGGCCTCCCCGGCCACGCCATCACCCTGATCGGCGAAATCCTCCTCTGGATCGCCGGAGCCCTCACCCTGATCACCGGCTACGCCTACATGCGCGCCGGCGTCACGCACATGCGCGCGGCGGACGAGGGCCGGTTCTAGAACTCTCTTGAAGGTTCGCGGGCTCTGCCCGCACCCGCAAAGGGCCGGGGGCCCTTTGATCCCATAACTTCTTGTTTTTGCGCGTAGCGCGATAAAGCCATCACGCCGTGTGACGGTTGATTGCGCTGACGCGCGAAAAACACGTTCCGGGGTCTGGGGCCCAAGGCCCCAGCGGGCCCGGGCGGAGCCCGGACCTTATATATTGCCTTCCCATGCAAAAAGGCGCGGCCCCGGAGGGTCGCGCCTTTTGTCTGGTCGGGGGCCGGAGCCTTAGGCGGCGGCGTCGAGTTTGAGGCGGCCGTGGACGAGGTCGTCGTAGTCCTGCATCAAGACCTTGGTGACTTCGCGGCCGGGGAACTGGTGTTCGTCGATCGACTGGACCGGGGTGACTTCGGCGGCGGTGCCGGTGACGAAGGCTTCGTTGAACAGCGGCATTTCCTCGGGAAGGATGGCGCGCTCGATCACCTTGTAGCCGCGCCGGGTGGCGAGCTGCAGGACGGTCTGGCGGGTGATGCCGTTGAGGAAGGTTTCCGGGATCGGCGCGTGGATTTCGTTGCCACGGACGAACAGGAGGTTCGCGCCGGTGGTTTCGGCGATCCGGCCGCGGTGGTCGAGCATCAGGCTTTCATTGAAGCCCGCGGCTTCGGCGGCATGCTTGTTGAGCGTGCAGATCATGTAGACGCCCGCGCACTTGGCGTGGCAGGGAATCGAGTCCGGGGCCGGGCGGCGCCACTTGCCGGTCTGCACGGTGAGGCCGGCCATCCGCGCTTCCGGGGTGAAGTACGACGGCCATTCCCAGGTCGCGATCGCGACGTGGATTTTGTTGAGCTTGCCGGAGACGCCCATCTGCTCCGAGCCGCGCCAGGCGAACGGGCGGATGTAGCCGTTGGTGAGCTTGTTGGCCGCGATCGCCTCGGCTTTCGCCGCGTTGATTTCGTCCTGCGAATAGGGGATGGTGAAATCCATGGTTTCCGCGGACTTAAACAGGCGTTCGGTATGTTCCTTGCCCTTGAAGATCACGCCGTCGTAAAGGCGTTCGCCTTCGAACACCAGCGAGGCATAATGGAAGCCGTGGCCGAGGACGTGGATCTTGGCGTCGCGCCACGGAACGAGGCGGCCGTCAAACCAGATGAAGCCGTCGCGGTCGTCGAAGGGAATAAGTGACATGGCGAAGTCTCGTTATGTTTGCGTTTGTTTCCGACTTGGTGATGCTTTGCGTAACATCCAACACGGAATATGTCAACATGGCTGACGTACCGGCGCGGATCAATCCGCTCTTCCTACGCGACGAGGAGCTGCGGCAGGGCATTGAACTGCTCTACTTCGCCTATCGCGAATTCACCAACGAAGCGGATGCGATCCTTGCGGATCAAGGGCTTGGCCGTGCGCACCACCGCGTGATCTACTTCGTCGGGCGGCAGCCGGGGATCAGCGTCTCCGACCTGCTATCGACTTTGCGCATAACTAAACAGAGTTTATCGCGGGTCTTGAGCCAGCTGCTGAAGGACGATTTCATCCATCAGAAGCCGGGGCTGCGCGACCGCCGCCAGCGCCTGCTGACGCTTTCGCCCAAGGGAGTCGAGCTGGAGCGCCAACTAACCGAGAACCAGCGCAAGCTGCTCGCGCGGGCGTATCGCGAGGCGGGTGCGGAGGCGGTGGAAGGCTTCCGCAAGGTGATGCTCAACATCATGAACGAGGACGATCGGGGCCGCTTCCCGGTGCAGACCACTCCGCCGCTGCCGGGCTGGCGCGGCGGCCCGGCGTGACCCGAGACGAAGGATGACCATGGATTCCAATTCTCCCGCCCACATTCTCGTGGTCGACGACGACACCCGCCTGCGCGGTTTGTTGCAGCGCTTCCTCACCGACAACGGCTTCCTCGTCAGCCAGGCGGCGGATGCGGCCGAGGCGCGGCGCGCCCTCGAGTCCCTCGAGTTCGACCTGCTCATCGTCGACGTGATGATGCCGGGCGAGGACGGCATGAGCCTGACCCGCTCCCTGCGCGAGTCCAAGGACGTGCCGGTGCTGATGCTGACCGCGATGGCGGACGCCGAGGATCGCATCAACGGCCTCGAGACCGGCGCCGACGACTACTTGAGCAAGCCTTTCGACCCGCGCGAGCTGCTGCTCCGGATCAACGCGATCCTGCGCCGCGCGCGCCGTGCCGAGAGCGTGCAGCCCAACTTCGCCACCGTCGAGGTGCTCAACCTCGGCACCTGCACCTACGACATGCGCCGCGACGCCTTGCTGAAGGGCGAGGAGGCGGTGCGCCTCACCCCGGCGGAGGCGGCGCTGCTGAAGGAACTGGCGCGGCATCCGGGCGAGATCCTGTCGCGCGAGGAGCTGGCGGCGGCGACCGGGGTTTCGCGCAACCTCCGCACCGTCGACGTGCAGGTGACGCGTCTGCGCAAGAAGATCGAGTCCGACCTGCGCCTGCCCCGCTATTTGCAGACGGTGCGCGGCAAGGGCTATATGTTGATGCCCGAATAGCCGCACACGAGGACATCCCGCGATGGCGGACCACGCTCAAGCTTCGACCGAGAGTCCGGCCGCCACGCCGCGCGTGCGGCTCAAGGCGTTCCTGCCGAAGAGCCTGCTCGGTCGCTCGCTTTTGATCATTCTGACGCCGCTGATCATCCTTCAGCTGGTCACCGCGACGGTGTTCTACGACCGGCACTGGGGTACGATCACCCGGCGCCTCGGCGCGTCGGTTGCGGGCGACGTCGGCGTGATCGTAGCCTATCTGCGCGATCACCCCGGCCCGGCGGCGCGCGCCTGGATCGTCTCCGAGGCGCACAACCACATGCAGCTCGACATGAGCTTTGCCGACGGCGAGGTGCTGCGCAACCTGCCGTCGGAGGACTCCGACATCTCGCTCACCGCGCTCGCCGATGCGCTCAAGAGCGCGATCACCCTGCCGTTTCAGTTGAGCAACGCCGACGACGACCGGGTGGCGATCCGGGTTCAGACCGCCGACGCGGTGCTCTCGATCACCACGCCGAAGAAGCGCCTGTCGTCGTTCACCGTGTATCTGTTCCTGGTGTGGATGGTCGGCACCTCGCTCTTGCTGTTCGGCGTGGCGACGATCTTCATGAGCAACCAGGTGCGCTCGGTGCGCCGCCTCGCGACCGCGGCGGAGAGCTTCGGCAAGGGGCGCGACGCGCCGTGGTTCAAGCCCGAGGGCGCCACCGAGGTGCGTCAGGCGGCGCAGGCCTTCCTGGTGATGCGCGACCGGATCAAGCGCCAGATCGACCAGCGCACCGAGATGCTGGCGGGGGTGTCCCACGACCTGCGCACGCCGCTGACGCGGATGAAGCTGCAACTCGCGATGATGCCCTCCGACCCCAACGCCGTCGACCTCAAGGAGGACGTGGCGGAGATGGAGCGGATGGTCGAAGGCTACCTCGCCTTCGCCCGCGGCGAGGGGCGCGAGGCGATGCGCCCGGCCAACCTCTCCGAGCTCGTCGAAACCGTGGTCGGCCGCTTCACCCGCAACGCCGCGCCGATCGACCTGCACATCGAGCGCGGCCTGACCATGCCCTTGCGCCCGCACGCGGTGGAGCGTTGCCTTTCCAACCTGATCGGCAACGCGGTGCGTTATGCCGAGCACGTCGCGGTGCGGGTCGGCCAGCGCGCAGATGCGGTGGAGATTTTGATCGACGACGACGGCCCGGGCATCCCGAAGGCGAAGCGCGACGACGTGTTCCGCGCGTTCGTGCGCATCGAGACCTCGCGCAACCCCGAGACCGGCGGCGTCGGGCTCGGCCTCACCATCGCGCGCGACGTGGCGCGCAGCCACGGCGGCGACATCCAGCTCGACGATTCGCCGTTGGGCGGCCTCCGGGTGCGGATGCTCCTGCCGCTCTAGCCGCCGAGCTCGCCATACAGGCGCGCCGCGATGTCGGCGGCCTGCTGGCGGATTTCGGAAATCGCGACGATCTCCCAGAACGCCGCGCGCGCCACCGGGCCGATGCCGTAGACCCGCGGCACGAGGCTGCCGTCGGCGGCGACCAGGTGGCCGGTTTCGGCGACCTCGATTCCCATGCCGCTCGCATCCGCGCGGATCAGCCCCGCGCCGAGCAGCGCGCGGATCACCGGATTGGGGCAGTTGGCGGGGTTGGACGACACCCCGGTGCAGTCGACGACGTGGTCGACGACCAGGGTTTCGAGGGTGACGCCGCCGCGCCGCCGAAGGGTGACGCGCAGGCCCGCGTCCTCCTCGCGCACCTCGAGGAGTTTCGCCGCGATCGGCTTCAGCCGCCCCGCCGCGATCGCGGTTTCGACGTTCGCATACGGCGCGGGCGCGGTGCGGTGGCGGTGCACGTCCCAATACGGGCGGAGGTGGCGGACGAAGCGCTGCCGCTCGGGCATCGGCCAGCCGCGCCAGATCATCGGGAGGAAGGGGCGCAGGCTGTCGATCACCGCGCGCCAGTTGCC
>LUYR01000038.1 GCA_001603335.1 Rhodospirillales bacterium Alpha_05
GCTCTTCGACTTCCTCGCCTACGAGGCGCTGTCGTTCTACCAGGTCGGCGAGCAGGGCGCCGTGGCGGCGGAAGACGCCTTTGAACTGCCCGCCTCCGGCCCGGCGCTCGACGATGCCGGCACGTTTCTCGGCTGGCACGCCACCTTCGCCACGAAGGATTTTCCCGCGTCGCCCATCGTCAAGGCGCTCGATCTCTACGGCCGGCTGATGCGTTTCCACGAGCACGACGCCGACAGCTCGGCCTTCCTCGACGCCGACCTCGCGCGGCTCAACTACGCCTTCAACGTCGCCGTGGGCGACGACAAGGACGCCCGCTACGAGGCCGCGCTCGGGCGCTTCATCGAAGCCACCGCCCGCCACGAGGTGTCCGCCCGCGCGCTGTACCTCCTTGCCAACCGCCGCAACCAGGCCGGCGAGCCCGCCGAGGCGCGAAAGCTGGCGCAGGGCGGGCTGGATGCGTTTCCAAAATCCACCGGCGGCGCTCTGTGCTACAACCTGATCCAGCAGATCGAGGCGCCGTCCATCGGGCTCGCCACCGAACAGGTGTGGGCCGCGCCGCTGCCCACGCTCGATGTGACGTACCGAAACCTCGGCCACGTCTATTTCCGCGCTGTGCTCGTCGATTTCCCGGCGCACGTGGAGAAGTCGAAATGGAATGTTGGCAACTTTGACAACGACCAGCTCGCCGCAATGCTGGCGGGCAAGCCTGCGCTGGCCTGGGACGCCGCGCTGCCGGCGACCCCGGATTTCAAGGAGCGCACGGAGAAACTCGCCGCGCCGGCGACGCTCAAACCCGGCTTCTATGTCGTCTTCGCCAGCACGAACGCGGAGTTCTCGGAAACGAGTAATTGTGTGAGCTGCGCCACCGTCTGGGTGAGCGACCTGGCGCTGGTGCTGCAGACGCGCCACGGCACCGGGGCTCTGACCGGTTTCGTGTTGCGTGCTGGCAGTGGCGAGCCGGTGGATGGCGCCACCGTGCGCGTGTGGAAGCAGGATCGCCGCGACCACTTTAAACCCGTCGCGTCGCTCACCACGGATGCCGATGGCCGTTTCGAACTGTTGGTTGGCGAGTCACGCGTGGTCCTCATGGCCGAACATAATGGGCAGAGCATCGCCAATCAGCAGGCTTGCTCGCTCTATTATTCCAAAGCGGAGGCAAAAACCGAGACCCAGACCATCTTCTTCACCGACCGTGCGCTTTATCGGCCGGGCCAGACGATCAGCTACAAGGGCATCGCGATTCGCTATAACCAGGCGAAAGGCGACTACGCAGTGGTGCCAAACACGAGTGTCACGGTCCTTTTCAAAGACCCCAATGGTCAGGAGATCGCCAGTACCGAGTTGACAACCAACGACTACGGTTCGTTCAGTGGCGTGTTCACCGCGCCGCGCGACCGGGTGACCGGCCGGATGATGATCGTGGTCGAGGATTCCTACCAAGGGGGCACGAGCATCAGTGTTGAGGAGTACAAGCGTCCGAAGTTCCAGGTGGCGCTCGAAGCGCCGAAGGAGGCTGCGAAGCTCGGCGGCGCGGTCGTCGTGACTGGTAAGGCCACGGCGTACACCGGCGCGGCCATCGGCGGCGCCAAGGTGAAGTGGCGCGTGGAGCGCGCCGTGCAGCTGCCGCGCTGGTGCTGGTGGTGGCAGCCGCCGGCCAGCAAGGCGATCGCGCACGGCACCGCCACGACGGCCGACGACGGCACGTTCAAAGTCGAGTTTACCGCCGCGCCGGACCGCACGGTGCCGGCGAAGAACGAGCCGGTGTTCAACTATTCGATCCATTCCGACGTGACCGACACGACCGGCGAAACGCGTTCCGAGGACACCCGCGTGCGCGTGGGCTACACCGCGCTGCAGGCGAGCGTGTCGGCCGCCGAGTGGCAGACGCCGGACAAGCCGGTCGAGCTGACCCTCTCGACCAGTTCGCTCGACGGTCTGCCGCAGAGCGCCGCAGGCACGCTCAAGGTTTTCGCGCTCCAGCAGCCGGCGGCGGTCCAACGCGCGGCGCTCCAGCAGGCGCGTTTCTGGTGGAGCGGCGGCGACGAGCCGCAGCCCGACCCGACCAAACCGGAGTCGTGGGCGCTCGGCGCCGTGATGACCGAGCAGGCTTTTACGACCGCGGCCGACGGCACGGCGAAGCTTACGGCGAAGCTCCCGTCTGGGCTCTACCGCGCGGTCGTCGAGACGAATGACCGATTCGGAAAACCGGTGACCGCGAGCAGCATGGTGGAGGTCGTCGATCCGGTGGCGCTGGCGTATGGCGTGAAGGTGCCGAACCATTTTGCCGCGCCGGCGTGGTCGGTCGAGCCGGGCGCGACGTTCAGCGCGCTCTGGGGCACGGGCTACGACCGTGGACGGGCGTTTGTGGAGATCGAGTGCGACGGCAAGCGGCTCCAGAGCTACTGGACGAAGGCCGGCCGCACGCAGGCGCTCGTCGAGCAGGAGGTGACCGAGGCGCTGCGCGGCGGGTTCACGGTTCGCGTGACCTATGTGCGCGAGAACCGGGCCTATGTGAACGAGCGGATCGTGCAGGTGCCGTGGACCAACAAGCAGCTCGCGGTGAAGTGGGAGACATTCCGCTCGAAGCTTCTGCCCGGACAGAAGGAGACGTGGACGGCGGTCGTCACCGGGCCCGACGCGCAGCGCGCGAGCGCCGAGATGGTTGCCGCGCTCTACGATGCCTCGCTCGACCAGTACGCCGCGAACAACTGGCCGGCCGGTTTCGGGGTGTTTCGCAAAGAGTGGAGGACCGGATGGGTGAGATTTCAGAACCGGCGGACGGAGTTTGAGTATTATTTTGGTAGGTGGGCTACTAACCAACGTGAGGTTGCGTTGGACTATCGCACATTCCCTGCCTCGGTGTTGCCCGAACATTCGATGGTGAGGCTAAAAGGTGCGAGGATGGGAACGGTTTTCGGCTTTTCTGGGGCGGTGCCGTGCGACATCGGAGATGCCACGGTTGGCTCTATGGCTGATGCTAATATGGCACCACCAACGATGTCTGATACTCCTCAGGTTGTCACAGCTGAAGCGTTCGTTCAGCGTGTCGCGCGGCCACCTCTTGAGAAATCCACCAAGCCCGACCTCTCGAAAGTCACCGCGCGGAAGAACCTCAACGAGACCGCTTTCTTCTTCCCGCACCTGACGGCGGGCGCGGATGGCACAGTGCGGATGACGTTCACGATGCC
>LUYR01000039.1 GCA_001603335.1 Rhodospirillales bacterium Alpha_05
GAAGGGCAAGGAAGATACCGCCGAGCTCGCCGCCGACATCGCGCGCTTCCTCCGCGACCCGAAGAAGCCGATGGTGCTCGCCATCGCCCGCCCCGACGAACGCAAGAACCTGCCCGCCCTGGTCGACGCCTTCGGCGAAAACCCGAAGCTGCGCGAGCTCGCCAACCTCGTGATCGTGCCGGGCACGCGGGAAGACATCGCGAGCATGGAGGCGGCGCAGCAGGACGTGCTGAAGGACCTCCTCGTCGCGATCGACCGCCACGACCTCTACGGCTCGGCGGCGATGCCGAAGTCGGTGTTCGACGTGCCGCCGATGTACCGCGTCGCCGCCGCGACCAAGGGCGTGTTCGTCAATCCGGCACTCACCGAGCCGTTCGGCCTCACCCTGCTCGAAGCCTCGGCGAGCGGCCTGCCGATCGTCGCCACCCACGACGGCGGCCCCACCGACATCATCGGCAACTGCGACAACGGGGTCCTCATCGACCCCCTCGACACCAAGGACATCGGCGACGCGCTGCTGAAAATCCTCAGCCACCCCAAGGAATGGAAGCGGATGCACGACAACGGCATCCGCAACGTGGCGCGCCACTATTCGTGGGACGCCCACGTCGAGACCTATCTCGAAGAGATCGGCCCGCTGATCGGCAAGGAGCTGGTGGTCCGCCCGACGCTCAGGCGCAATACCGTCTACGCCGACCGCGCAGTGGTCGCCGACCTCGACCAGGCGCTGATCGGCGACGGCGAGAGCCTGAAGAAGCTCTGCGCCCTGCTGCGCAAGGAGCGCAAGACCTGCGCCTTCGGCATCGCCACCGGGCGCCCTCTCGAATCCGCGCTACGGGTCATCCGTCGCCACGGCATCCCCGCCCCCGACATCCTGATCACCGCGCTGGGCAGCGAAATCCACTACGGTCGCGAGTTGAAGCTCGACGACTGGTGGGAATCCCACATCGACCACCAGTGGACGCCGCGCAAGGTGCGCCGGGTGATGGCGAAGCTCGACGGCATCGAGCTCCAGCCCAAGGAGCAGCAGTCGTCGTTCAAGGTAAGTTACTTCTACGACCCGGAGAAGGCGCCGAAGGTCGAGGACATCCAGACCCTGTTCTATCAGGCCGAGTTGCCGGTCAACATCATCCTCTCGTTCGGCCACTTCCTCGACATCGTGCCCGCGCGCGCCTCCAAGGGGCTGGCGCTGCGCTACGCCGCCCATCAGTTCAGCATCCCCCTCGACCGGATCCTGGTGGCGGGCGGTTCGGGCAGCGACGTCGACATGATGCGCGGCAATACCCTCGCGGTGATCGTCGCCGACCGCCACGACGACGAGCTCGCGACCCTCACCGAACTCGACCGGGTATTCGTGCCCGAGGCCAAGCACGCGGGCGGCATCCTCGAGGCGATCGATACCTTCGACTTCCTCGGCGAGATCAACATTCCGGTGCCGAAGCCGCCCGAGGACGCGAGCGACCCGGCGGGCGCCGCGCAGGAGCCGTCATGACCCCCAGCCTGCTGCTTTGCTGCGACCTCGACCGCACCCTGATCCCCAACGGCCCGCAGCCGCTCTCCGACCAGGCGATGCCGTGCCTGCGGCGTCTGGTCTCGCGCCCCGACGTCAAGCTCGCCTTCGTCACCGGGCGATCGCGGCACCTCGTCGAACGTGCGATCGCGCGGTGGGACCTGCCGATGCCCGACTACGTCGCGGGCGACGTCGGCTCGACGATCTACGATGTCGGCCCGCAGCAAACCTGGACGCCCTGGGACACCTGGGATCTGGCCATCGGCTCGGACTGGCGCGGCCGCACCCACGCCGACCTCCGCGCCGCGCTCGCCGGAATTCCCGACCTGGCCCTCCAGGGCGAAGACCGCCAGAGCCGCTTCAAGCTCTCCTACACCGCCCCCGCCGACATCGACACCAGCAGCATCCTGCGCGCGCTTTCGGCGCGTCTCGACTCCCTCGACGTCGCCGCCGAGGTGATCTGGAGCGTCGACGAAACCATCCCCGTCGGCCTCGTCGACATCCTGCCCAAGTCCGCGACCAAGCAGGGGGCGGTCGAGTTCATCCGCAGCCACCTCGACGTGCCGCCCGCGCGCACCGTGTTCGCCGGGGATTCGGGCAACGACCTGCCGGTTCTCGCCGGACCGCTCAAGGCGATCCTCGTCGCCAACGCCACGTCCGAGGTGCGTGCCCAGGCCCGCCACCTCGCCGAGGTCGCGGGCAAGTCGGGCGACCTCTACCTCGCCAAGGGCGGCTATCGCGGCATGAACGGCAACTACGCCGCCGGGGTGATCGAGGGGGTGGTGCACTTCTTCCCCGAGGCGGAAGACTGGATCGGTTGAGCGGCCAACCGCCCCCGCCATACCTATATAAAAAGGTGGACCAACCCAAACCGCGGAGGCCCACGATGACAGCGTATCCCTTGGTTTTCGGCGAGGTTCTGTTCGACCACTTCCCCGGTGGCGAGACCGTCCTCGGCGGCGCGCCGTTCAACGTCGCCTGGCACCTCCAGGCGTTCGGCGTACGGCCGACGATGATCACCCGGATCGGCGACGACGACCCCGGCAAGCGCGTCGCCGACGCGATGCGCGCCTGGGGCATGGAAGACGAAGGCGTGCAGCGCGATCCCGCGCGCGCCACCGGCCGCGTCGACGTCGACCTGAGCCGCGGCGAGCCGCGCTACGA
>LUYR01000040.1 GCA_001603335.1 Rhodospirillales bacterium Alpha_05
GCCGAGGGCGATCTCCTTGAGGATCTGCGGCGTCGGCAGGCTGGTGAGGACGACGTCGGCGGCGTCGGCGACCGCCTTGGGCGAGGCGGCGCGCACCGCGCCCTTCGCCACCGCCCGTTCGATCGCGGCGTCGCTGACGTCGTAGGCCGCAACCTCGTACCCCGCCGCGAGAAGCCGGCCGACCATCGGGCCGCCCATCCGCCCCAATCCGACGAAGCCGAGTTTCTGTTGTGTCATACTGGTGTCTCCTCAGGGTCCGGTGATGGTCATGCCGGCGTCGATCTTGAGGGTCACGCCGGTGATGCAGCTGCTGTCGTCGGAGGCGAGGAACACCGCGGCGCGGGCGACGTCGTCGGCGGAGGGCAGGCGGCGCAGCACCGACTTGCCCTCGCGGGTCTTCCAGCCTTCGGGGGTGATCACCGCGCTGGCGCCCGGTGTCGGCACCGAGCCGGGGGCGAGGGCGTTGACGCGGATGTTGTGGGGGCCGAGCTCGGCGGCCTGCTGGCGGGTGAGGGCGTCGATCGCGCCCTTGATCGACGTGTAGACCGAGGCGTTGCCGATCGCCATTTCCACCGCGATCGACGACATGTTGATCACGCTGCCGCCGCCGCGGGCCTTCAAATGCGGCGTCGCCGCCTGAAGCGCCCAGAGCGCGCCCTTGATGCCGATGTCGAGCATGGAATCGACGATCTCCGGGTCGAAGTCGACGAGCGGCGCGTAATGGAACCTCACCGCGTTGTTGACCAGGATGTCGAGGCCGCCCGCGTCGGCGGCGAAGCCGTCGACCTTGGCGCGCACGTCGGCGCGGTTTGCGACGTCGCAATGGAGCGGCACCAGGGCGTCGCCATGGCCCGCCGCCTTGGCTTCGTCGAGGAGGCCCTGGTTGACGTCGGCGATCGCGACGCGCGCGCCCTCGGCGACGAATGCGAGCGCGATGGCGCGACCGATGCCGCCCCCCGCGCCGGTGACGAACGCAGTCTTCCCCTGCAAGCGACCCATTGCGCTGCTCCTCCTCGAGCTGTCGTCTTGGTGTTGTTGGAATCCATGTAAACTGGATTATCGAAAATACAATAATACAATCGTAAAATATGACACGAATACGCCAACGCCCCGGCGCGGAGGCCGGGGCGTTGGCGGAAAAGCGGGGAAACGGCGCGCGGCGCGCCGCGCTTCAGGCTTCGGGTTGGTCTTCGAGGAAGGTGAGGGCCGCCGCGGCGGCGTTGCGGACGTGGGATTCGCCCAGCCAGCGCGCCTTCACCGGGTCGCGCGCCATCAGCGCGCCGAGGAGTTCGGTGAGCTCGCGGATGCTCTCCTTCGCCCGCCCCGGGGCCTGGAGCGAGGTGGCGCGCAGCATCATCACCCGCGCGTTGAGCATCTTGAGACTGATGCCCAGGGCTTCGTTGTGCGCGCCGTCGATCAGGCGGTCGTAGAAGGCATTCTTGGCCTTCAGCCGCTCCATCGATTCGCCGGTCTCCATCGCCAGGCGCAGGTTTTCGAGCGCGGTTTCGAGGTCGGCGCGCTCGCGGTCGGTGGCGTTCTCGGCGAAGAGGGCGCAGGCCAGGCCCTCGAGCTCGACGCGGACCTGGTAGATCCCCTCCGCCTGCTGGCGGGTAACGCGGGCGACGAGCGGGCCGCGGTGCGGCAGCACCAGGATCAGGCCTTCGGATTCCAGCTGACGCAGCGCCTCGCGCACCAGGGTGCGGGAAACCCCGGTGAGTTCGCACAGCTCGCGCTCGGGCAGCCGCTCGCCGGCCTTGAAGTAACCCGCGGCGATGGCGTTGCGGATGCTTTCCGTAACGCTGTGGCGCAGGGTGGCGGCGACCTTGTCGACGCGATAAAGGGCACTGGGATTGGTCATCTGAATTCCGTTCGTTACCGGGCTGTCCGGCTTTCTCTCCACGCCGCGACGCGCCATTCTAGTTTCGGTTGTCCGCATTTGTCATCCGAATCGCGGCGCCGCGCCCGCCGGGCGGGGGCGGCGCCGCGCCCTGGTTCAGCGGCCGAGCGCCGACCGCACCTTGGCGATGTACGCCGGACCGTCGAAGCCGACCTCCTTGGCGCGCGCATACCACGAATCGTACGCCGCCTTGTTGAGCTTCGGGTCGGCGAGCTCGCCGCGCTGCTTGGCGTTGGCGGTCCACATCTTCGCGCCGTGGCCCTCCATTTCCTTGAGCGCGGCGTTCACGGTGGGGGTGTAGTTGCTGTACGCCTCGGTCTGGAGCTGCGCCATCGCGCCGGAGATCTGGTCCTGGACCTCCTTCGGCAGCTTGTTCCAGGTGTCCTCGTTGATCAGGATCGCCCAGCCGGTGATCGGGCTCAGGCCCCAGTCCTGCACGTTGGGCGCGACTCGCCAAAGCTCCATCGCGTTGCCGACGCAGGCGGAGGTGAACACGCCGTCGATCACGCCGCGTTCGAGCGCGGGCATCAGCTCGCTCACCGGCAGCGGCGTCGGCTTCGCGCCGAGCGCGCCCATCAGCGCGGCGGTCTGCGGGTTGTGGACGCGCAGGCGCTTGTTCTTGAAGTCGGCGAGGCTGTGGATCGGCTCCTTCGAGAACAGCCGCGTGGTGCACCACGCGCCTTCCGCCAGCACCCGGGCGTTCCACTGCTTTTTCCAGATATCGGCGACGTCCTTGCCCCAGAACGCCTTCTGCACCGTGGTGTAGTCGTCGATGGTGTTGATCAGGCCGGGGAGATTGAAGATCCCCATGCGCGGCTCCTCGGCGGCGAGGTAGGTGTGCAGCGCGGCGGACATCGGCAGGCGCCCGTCGCGCACCGCCGATGCGACCTGCGCCGGTGCGACGAGGGAATCCGAGACCGTCACCTG
>LUYR01000041.1 GCA_001603335.1 Rhodospirillales bacterium Alpha_05
ATTTTGCCATCGTTGCCTGTGCCGCGGTCAGCGACGGTCAAACCACCCGTCTTGCGGTGGCCGGCGTGGACGATCACCCCCGCCGTTTCGATCTCCCGCAGGAGGACGGTACGGCACTCGACGACGCGCTCAACGATATCGCCTGGTCGCTCAACGCCCGCGACGACCTGCATGCCAGTGCGCGCTACCGGCGCGAACTCGTGCGCCGGCTCGGCCGGGAAACCGTGATGGAGGCCCGTTCATGCCGCAGCTGACCGCCCGAAACCGACACCGCGTCACCTTCCGCCTCAATGGCAGGCAGGTGGAAGCGCTTGCCGAGAACCGGATGCTTCTCAGCGATCTTCTGCGCCACGAGCTTGGCGCCACCGGCACCCATGTGGGCTGTGAACACGGTGTCTGCGGTGCCTGCACCATCCAGGTGGATGGCGCACCCGCGCGGGCCTGCCTCATTCTCGCTGCCCAGATCGACGGTGCGGATGTGCGCACGGTCGAGGCGTTGGCGCCGCAGCCTGGCCGGCTCTCTGTCCTGCAGGCGGCGTTCCGGGAAAAGCACGGCTTGCAATGCGGCTTCTGCACGCCGGGCATCCTGATGACGCTCGATGCGCTTTTGACCACGCGTCCCGATGCCGGCGAGGCGGAGATACGCGAGCACCTGTCGGGACATCTGTGCCGCTGCACCGGCTACGCGACCATCGTGGCGGCCGCGCTGGCGGCCGTGGAGGAATTGAGGAAGGAGCAAAAAGAAAATGCTTGATCTGGGAGCGAGTTTTCTGGCGAGCGTGAGCCGGGACCCGTCTGCGCTGGCCGTGGTCGATGGTGATACGCGCCTGACCTATGCTGAATGGTATCGCAAGATTTCAGCGCTCGTCGCCGGATTGGACCGGCTGGGCCTGAAGAAGGGCGATCATGTCCTCACCCTCATGATGAACCGCTGGGAGAACGCCTCCCTGCACTGGGCCTGCCAGTTCGCCGGCCTGATCGTCACGCCGCTCAACTGGCGCGCCAAGGGCGATGAAGTCGAATACGCGATCAACGATGCCGGTGCCAGGGCGATCTTCTATGAGGAGATGACGCGTGAGGCGGTGGGCGAAGCTCCCGCTGCAGCCGGGTTGCCCGCGGTTTCGGCGGAAGAGCTCGTCTCCATGATGCAGGGCGACGCGCCCGACGCGCCCGACGCAGTGCCGCGCGCCGATGCGGACGACTGGTCGCTGATGCTCTACACTTCCGGCACCACCTCGCGACCCAAGGGCGTGCCGCGCCGCCATCGCGCGGAGCGGGCAGGGGCTGTCGCCCATGTGGCGCAGAACCTTTATCGCCACGGCGAGCGCACGCTCGGCGTGATGCCGCTCTACCACACTATGGGCGTGCGCTCGCTGATCGCCTCCTCGCTGACGGGCGGCGCCTTCATCTGCCTGCCGCGCTTCAATGCGGCCCGCGCCATCGAGCTGATCGAAGCGGAGAAGATCACCAATCTCTATCTCGTGCCGACGCTCTATCATGACGTCATTCACGACCCGTCTTTTGCCCCCGAGCGCGTGAAGAGCGTTACCAAGCTCGGCTTTGCAGGCGCTTCCATGACCGATGGCCTTCTGAAACGTCTCGATGAAGCGTTCAGGCCGGAGCTCTTCGTCAATCATTACGGCTCTTCGGAAATCTACACCTTCACCATCGAACAGAATGCGGTGGCAAAGCCGGGGTCGGCTGGCCGCGCCGGCATCAACCAGATGATCCGGGTCGTGAAACTTGGCGCGAAGGCTCCGGACGAGCACGCGGCAACCGATGAGGAAGGCGAGATCATAGCCTATCTGAAGGGCGACGAATCCTTCGAGGGCTACTGGAACCGCCCCGATTCCGATGCCAAGGCGTTGCGCCAGGGCTGGTATTTCACCGGCGACACCGGCTTCTACGATGCGGACGGCGATCTTTTCGTGACGGGCCGTGTCGACGACATGATCATCACCGGCGGCGAGAATGTTTCGCCGGTCGAGGTCGAGAGCTGTCTGTCATTGCATGAGCAGGTCGCGGAGGTTGCCGTGGTCGGCCTGCCCGATGAGCGCTGGGGCAAGGTCGTCACCGCTTTCGTCAAGCGCAAGGGCAATGTCTCGGCTGAAGAGCTGGACGCCCATTGCAGGACGTCGGGCCTCGCCAATTTCCGCCGCCCGCGCCGCATCGTCTTCGTTGACGAAATCCCCAAATCCCCGGTCGGCAAGATCCTGCGCCGCATGCTCGTCGCAGGCGAATACAGCACCGAGCGACCGCTCGAAGCCGACCAGACCGCCCAATAGCAGACCGAAAGGATTCCATTCAGATGGCTGAGACAATGAAATTCGCCGATCCACGCCTGGCCGAGCTCGACGGCTTCACCGTAACGGTGGACGCTGTCCGCCAGCGCGCTGACATCACGCTCGACCGCGCTCCCTACAACGTCGTGTCGATGGACCAGCGCGATCAGCTCCGCCTCGTCTTCGAAGCGCTCGACGCCGATGAACGGGTCCGTGTGATCGTCGTGACAGGGGCGGGCGCGCATTTTTCCTCGGGCGGCAATATTCGCGGTTTCCTCGAGGCGACGCCCGAGCATGTGGCTCATCTCGCCTGGAACATCGCGGCACCAGCCCGCTGCTCCAAGCCCGTTATCGCTGCCAATCGCGGCTATTGCTTCGGCGTCGGCTTCGAACTGTCGCTTGCCTGCGATTTCCGCATCGCCAGTGAAACCACGCTTTACGCGCTGCCGGAACAGAAACTGGGCCAGATTCCGGGATCGGGCGGTTCCGCCCGTCTTCAGAAGATGGTTGGCGTGACCCGCACCAAGCACATCGTCATGCGTTCCAAGCGCATTACCGGCCAGCAGGCCTATGACTGGGGCATCGCGACGGAAGTGGTTCCGGACGCTGAACTCGAAACCACCATCGACGCTCTGGTCGAGGAACTGATCGCCTTCTCGCCGATCGCCCAGCGCACGGCGAAGAAACTGCTCAACGACACCGACGACGCGAACCTGTCCATCGCCATCGATCTCGAGGGCCATTGCTACAGCCGTCTGCGCACGTCGGACGACTTCCGCGAAGGCGTGAACGCCTTTCACGAGAAACGCGCGCCGAAATTCATCGGCAGCTGACCGTAAGGAGCCGCGCCTGGCGGCCGGACGGTTTTATCGGGTCGGGAGCCGGCAATCGGGAAAATGCC
>LUYR01000042.1 GCA_001603335.1 Rhodospirillales bacterium Alpha_05
TAAGCGGCCACGTCGGAGCGCGCCGCGAGGTGCGGGTCGAGCGCGCCCGCCGAAAAATTGGTCTGCACCGTCATCGTGCGCCCGGTCATCGCCGCACCTCCAGCAGCGAGAAGTCGTCGAACACGTTCGGCGTCTGTTGCTGCGCGTCGATGGATTTGGCCAGGCGCATCTCGGCCTCGGCGCGCTTGCCCGCGAGCTCGCTGCGCGCGGTATTCTCGGTCAGCGGCAGGCAGAACTCGGCGGCGAGTCGCGCGATCAGCGCCTGGTCGAAGAACGGCGGGAACGTGCGCTCGTCGGGGCGGAACACGTAGGTCAGCACCACCGCGGTGGCGTCGGTGTGAATCCGCCGCTCGTTGATCCGATAGGTGACGCCGCGGCCGCGCTGCGCCCCCGCATGACCGACCGAAAGCGCGCGGAGAAAGTCGTCGGGCAGGCCGAACGCGTGGGCGAAGTCGGCCACCGGCACGGCGGAAACCTCGGGCAGCGCGCGTTGCGCGGTGGCGAAGCTCCAGGGATAGGCGGAGAGCAACGCGTCGCGCACGCCGGGATAGAGCATCCCAGCCACGTCCGCCTCGGCAGTGCCGTCGTCGAAGCCGGTGATCGGCTCGCAACCGATTCCCAACAGCGCGCGTGCGCAAATCTGGATGGCGGACATCGCCATGATCAAACCCTCCAGGCAACGGTTCGGGGATGGGCGGAACGGTTTCCCGCTCCGCCCCTTGCTTCAGCGGCCGTCCGCCGCGCCGACGGCGAGCAGGTCGGCGGTGTCGACGACGCCGCCCGCGTTGCTCGCCACCACCGCGATGCCGCGCGCGTCGGCGGCGTTGACGAGCACCCAGTCGCCGGGCTTCAGCACCGCCTGGGCGGCGTTGAAGTAGCCGGTGGCGTCGATCTGCGCCCCGGTGTCGGTGGCACTGGCGTACGCCCACAGCGACAGCACCGCGCCGCCGCCCGCCAGAAGTTCAAGCTTGGTCTTGTCGAAAGCCATGTTCAGGGCTCCTTCAGAGAGATTCGGGGGAAGATCAGGCGATCACCGCGGCGTCGCTGACCTTGATCTTGATCACGCCAGCGGCGTCGATCAGGACCGCGCCCTGGCTCATCATGTTGTTGACGAAGAACGCGGCGCGGTCGCCGTGCCAGGTGATGTCGGACTGGACTTCCGCGCCGATGGCGTGGCCGATCGCGGTCTTGTGCCAGAGGTAGCAATCCCGCTGCGCACCGTTGGCGGGCAGGCCGGTGTGCATCATCCAGGTGATGCCGAGCCACTTGCGGCTTTCCGTGCCCTTGAGCCAGGGGAAGGCGTCGGAGGCGAAGTCGGAGCTGGCGAACTCGTCGATGTTGAGGAGTTCGTTCCACTGGTGCGGGCCGACGATGCCGAAGCGCTGGCCGTCGTCGGGCACGTCCGCCGCGTTGAGGGATTCGAACGCGGCGAGGAGCACGGTCTTGCTCAGGCCGTTGGCGTAGTCGCCCACCGCCTTGGTCGCGCCGGCGGCGGCGGCGAGGATCATCTCGTCGGTCTTGCGGCCGAGGGCATAGGCGCCCGCGTCCACCAGGGTCTGGCGCTCGTCGATGTTGGTCTTGATTTCGTCGAGCTTGTCGAGCCAGTCGCCCGCGTAATAGTCCTCCAGGCCGCACTCGACCTGGGTGTGTTCGATGTTCATCACCGGCACCATGCCGTGGCGCGACTTGGTCGCGGCGACGCCGGTTCCGGCCTTCTGGAACACCGTCGCCGCGCCGGTGGTGCTGGTCTTGGAGCGCACCGCGTTGCGCAGCTTCGCGCCCATCCGCTGATAGGCGATGTGGACGTCGGCCTCATACTGCTTGATGAAGGCCTGGGAGATCGAAACGCTCATGAAAAAGCCCTCGTGATCGTTGCCGAAATCCGAGGGCGAAGCGTTGGCGTCGGCCCCCGGTCTTCCGCCGATGGCGGCGGAAACGGTGAAGGCCGATACGTCCGGGTCTGTGCCAGTGATATGCCGGACGGCGCGGGCATGGCCGAAAGCCACCCTGCGCAACGTGGGCCGATTATCGCAAAACACGTCGCCTTCGTCAATATTTATTGATGTTTTTCAATAAGTTATACGCATTGCGTAAATCCCCGCCGGAGGTCGCCATTGACAGCGGCGCGTGGCGGAGGGAGGCTGCGCCGGTGATTTTTCGCAACGCCCGAAGGAGACCGCCGATGTCGCGCCGTCCGTTTGCCGCCTGCCTGCGCACCGGCGCGCTGGTCGTGGTCTTGCTCGGGCTGTTGCCCGGCCTCGCGCAGGCCGCCGAGGAGAGCTGCCGCGCCGCGATGCGCGAGCGCCTCAACCTCGCCATCGGCCTCTACCGCATCGAGCTGGCGGCGAGCCATATCGTCGGCCAGGTCGCCGCGTCGCGGAACAATCCCGGACGGCAGCAGCAGCTCGCCACCGCCAAGGACGGCTTGAGCGAACTCCTCACCCGGTTGAAGAGCCGCGCCAACGACGTCCTCCCCGACGCCACCGCCAAGGGCCGTTGTAGCCAGGACACCGCCCTGGTGACGCCGATCCACGCCGCCCTGATCGCCTACTTCAACCAGGTCGAGGCGCGCTGGCAGTTCATGGAGCGCCAGCTCGCGGCGCTCCAGCGCCTGAAGGACGGCCAGCACTTGCCGCTCGACCCGGCGGAAATCGACCTGTGGATTCGCGAGCCGCTGGCGCGCTACGAGGTCTGGCGCACCCTCGCCCAGGTCGCGGAGCCGAAGGGGGAACCGGCCGCCGCGCTCTACGTTCTCGGCATGCTCTCGCGCTTCGAGTGGGATACCGCGACGGCGCTGCGCGACGGCGTGAAGCAAGGCGGCGATCCGCGCCGGGCGCTCGAGACGGCGGGCGCGGACACCGAAGCCCTGCGTCGCTCTTGGCCCCGCCCGGAAAAGACCGAGCACCCCCAGCTCTGGGACAGCCTCGCGACGATCGTTGCCGCCATGCCCGACACCGCCAAGACGCCGCTCCCCGCCCAGCCGCCCGCGACGGGTTGGGCAAACTGGATCGGCGCCTGGATCCGGCCCTTCGCCGAGGTGTTCTCCCGCACCATCCCGACGTCTCTCAAAACCCTCGAAGACCTGGGCCTCTGACGCAAAACCCCCGGCATCGCTGCCGGGGGTTTTTCCTTGGAAACGTCGCTGCAGGGTTCAGAGAAGCCCGACCTGCACCGCCCAGCCGTAGAGCATCAGGCCGATCACCAGCGCCGCCCAGTACCATTTGAAATCGCGACCGGTCCACTCGTTGCGCTTGAGGATCGCCTTCTCCTTCGGCTCCTCGGTTTCGTCCACGGCGCGCACGGTGACGTCCTTGGGCGGGATCACCGCGGGCCAGCTGCCGCCGACGTCGAGGATCGGCGCAATCGCCGCGGCGCTGCCGGTGGCGCCGCCCGCGAGGGTGAGCCAGCGGCTTTCCGCGATCATCACCAGGAGGATGAACGCCGGGGTGGTCGCGCGGCCATAGGCGAAGGTCGCATGACTGCGGCGGCGAAGTTCGCGCGCCGCTTCGGCGCCGATCATCTCGGCGGCTCCGGCTTCGAGGCGTTCGCCCCAGAGCCCGGAGGCGACGGTGAGCGCCTCGGGCACCGAAACCAGGGTGCGCGCGTCGGGCGTGGTGCCCATGCGTTCGAGGGTGGTGGCGGCGATCTCGGGACCGAACAGCTTGGTGGCCTCGGAGAGCGCGCCCTTCGGCCCGGTTTCCTTGGTGTTGCGCAGCGGCACGTCGTAGCACGGGCTCGCCGGACGGCCGTTGGCGGGCGCTTCGATGTCAAAGGCGTCGCGCAGCGCCATGCTCGTCGAGATGCCTTCGGTGAGCACGCCGTGGCGGTCCATGGCGCGGCTGAACACCGCCTCGCGCACCGCGCCGAAGAGATCGCCGACCGCCGGCCATTCGCCCACCCGGAAGTCCTCGGGCGCGGGCGCGGCGAGCGCGGACGGCGCGAGCTCGGCCTCCTCGAACGCATCGAGGATCATCGCCCCGGCAAAGTCGCGGGCGGCGAGCACGCTTCGTTCGACCCAGGCGATGCCGAGGCGCAGGCGCAGCGACACCAAGCCGAGGGCGAGGCGATACAGCGGATTGGGATGGGCGCGCATCGACACCCAGAGCGCGCTCTCGAGAGATTCGGCGAGGTTCATCTTGCGCACCGCGATGCCGTAGTCTTCGCCCATGGCGCGGGTGGTCTCATCGAGGAGACTGAGCCAGTCGCGGCGGCCCGCCGCCCAGGCGAGGGTGCGCGCAACGTCGGCGACGAGGCAATGGAAGCGGTCGCGCTCCTCCTCGTTCATCCCCACCACTGCCTTGCGCACGGCTTCGAGCGCCTTGGTCTGCGGCGCGAAATTGGTGACTTCGCGCTTGCGCGCGAAGGACGGAAACAGATCAGCCATACCAAACCCCCGAGCATCCGCGCGCCGTGCGCGCGATCAAATGACGCAAACTCATAGCACACAGGATCACGCGAGGGAAACCACGCCTCGGGTGAATTGGATTCGGCATATCGGGAGGGGAGAAGTCCGGCCGCAGTCCCCGGGTTTGTGACCTAACACTGGGTTGGGGCTCCGGGGTGGGGCTCTGCGGCCGGACCTTGTCGATGCGCGGCTCGGTTCGGAAACCGATCGCGTTCGGCAATTCAGGGTAGGACGCCGAAGCGGCCTACCCGCCGATCTAATCCCCGAATATGGCGAGTATTTGGCGCGTAACTGCCTAATTTACGCCCAGACCGGGGCGAGACGAGGTCAGACAACTTCAAGTTTCCCAAGAGTTGAGGTCAAGAAGCCGCCCGTTCGGTCTCAGATCTCGTCATTGGGGAACAGCCGCGCCCAGCCCTCCGCCACCTTGCGCCGTGTTTCCGCATCTCCGGCGCGGTAGGCCTCAGAGCCCTGCAACTGGCGCAGCGCACGGGCGTCGGGCGCGCCGGGCCGGGCGGTGCGCGCAGACGGCAATCCCGCTTCTCCGAGCTTGTCCTTGATCGCCTTGATCAGCATCACGCCGTCGGCGGTGGCGGTGAGGCGGTCGAGGGCGGCGTAGATCTCGCGGGATTCGGAGAGGACGTCGCCAAGCAGGCCGTCGACCCAGCGGCTCAGGCCCGCGATTTCGCTCTCCGCGCGCTCGCCCAGGGCGGCGGCGAGCTTGCCTCGCTCCGCCTCGGGGTCGACGGCGGATTCGGCGACACGGCCGAAGTAGAGCCCCGCAAGCTCGGCGAACGCGTCCTGGCCGAGGCCGTGGCGGCGCGCCCAGTCCATCGCGCCCTTGGCGAGCGGGTCTTCGGCATCGGCGACGATGCGGCCGCTCAGCTCCTGCGGCAGCACCAGTTCGTAGGCCTCGGGCGGCTGGGGCCGGGAGTCCGAGAGCTTGCGGCGGAGGTCGGCATGGGATTTCACCAGCGCGCCGAGATTGGGCGCGTCGGCCTCGGCATCCCAGAAGGCGTCCGGCACCGCCAGGGTTTCCCCTTTGAAGCGGACGCTGCGCGGCTCCGGCGCGGCGGCGAGACTCGAGAGAACGTCGGTCATGGAGAGTTTCCTTGTGCTTGGGTGAAACGATCGAACCGTCAGCCCGGCTGCGCGCCGCGCTCCACGAGCTTGAGAATGTGCCGCGCGAGAAAACGCTGGCCTTCCAGATGCCAGAGCTGCTCGCTCGACACGTGCGCCCCCATCGCCCGGTCGAGGGTGAGGGCGCGCAGATACGCCAGCCCTTGCTCGCCCTCAACGCCGGCGAACAGGCGGGCGAACAGGCGCTGCGTCGCATCCGGCGACGGCGGCAGGATCACCTGGGTCATTGCGTCTCCTCCTGGGGTTGGCCCGCCTGGGCGATCAGGTCGAACAGCGGCTGCATCCCCTGCCCCGCCTGCGGCGCGGGCGGGCGCAGGTGGCTCGCCTTGAAGCCGTGGGCGGCGAGGAAGTCGCGGATGTAGCGCTCGCGGTCGACGAGGCCCAAGGTGGTCTCGGCATCCACCTGCATCGCCATCAAGAGCGCCTGGTTGCGCGCCTGGGCGTCGGCGATGTCCTGGTAGCGCACCAGCGGCGACACCGGCACCGGATAGACCTTGCGGCCGCCGAACGGGAATGCGCCGATCGCATACGGGCTGCCCGCCATCGCCGGCGACATCAGAATCGCGAGGCAGCGCATCACCAGCGGGTAGTCCAGCTCGGAGAGCAGGCGCAGGCTCATCGGCACATCCACCGCCATCTGGTCGGTGCGGCGCTCGCCGATCTCGTAGGCGGTGCGGTTGCCCGCCTCCACCGGCGGCAGGCTCGGCCCCTTGATCGCCGCGTCGATGCCGTCCTGAAGGTCCTTCAGGAGCAGTTGCGACACGTCGAACTTGCCCGGCGCCTCCAGGGGCTTCAGGCCTTCCGAGCCCGGCGCCTTGGGGATGATCGCGCCGGGAACGAGTTTGATGTTGGCGGGGTTGAGCACGCCGTCGTCCTCGGCCTGCCAGATCCCCGTGACCGCGATCGAGGCGTTCTTGAGAATCAGCTCCTTGGTCTTGTTGGCGGTGGCGATGTCGGCGCGGGCGTCGAGCACAGGCCCTCGCCCCATGGTCTCGCCGGTCGCCTTGTCCATGCGGAACACCACCCACGGCGAGGTGCGGTAGACCCGCGCCACCAACCGATGCTCGCCGTCGGGAAGGAACACCGCGTAGTCGTAAAGGCGGCGCTCCGGGTTCCACACCGTCGCCTCGACCAGCTTCACCGGCTGGTCGGGTTCGTCGGCAATACGCTTGGCGACGTCGGCGGGAATCTTCGCATCCGGCCAGCGCTCGGAAATGTCGCGACCGGGCGCGTCGAAGCCGCGGAACACCGTGCGGATCGTGCCGTCGGCGCTTTCCTCAGGGATCACCTGGGAGATCGGCACCGCCTCGAAGCGCAGCGGGTCCTCGGGCGTCCCTTCCTGGATCAGCACCGCGCCGGTGGAGATCAGCGCGTCGCCGAGCGCCAACGGCACTTCGAGGTGGAAGTTGGAGCGGTCGATCGCCTTGTGGAACTTCTTCTCCGCCGCCTCGACGAAGGCGCTCCAGGCCCGCGAGCCGTCGTCGTCGAATGCGTCGGCGTCAAGGCTGTCGGGGAGGAAGTGGGTCCAGTGGCGGAACGGCGGAAACAGGTCGCCGTGGAGCTTGGCGCGCTTCCACTTCACCGCCCGGATCGCGGTGCCGTCGAAGATTTCCGCGTCGCGCTTCGCACCCGGCGTGCGGTTGCCGTCGTCGTCCTGGTTCGGCAGGGCGAGGCGGTAGGTTTCGTGGAGGATGCCGTCCCACATCCGGCGTTTCGCCTCGGCGCGCGCATAGCGCCTGAGCAGCGGATCGGCAAAGCGGTTGGCGGCGCCCATCAGCCGGCTCCCAGGGTGGTCTTGACCCCGGCCTCGCCGGTGCTCGAATAGGCGAGCAACGAGCGGCCCTGGCTGCCCGCCTTGAGCGCCCGCAAGCGCGCATCGTTCTTGGCGGCGAGCGCGTCGGCGTCGGCCTTCGCCTGCTTGGCGGCGGCGTCGGCGGCGATGGTGTCCGCCTTGGGCGGCGAGAATACGGATCCCATGGGTTCCTCCTGTTTCAGGTGACGGTAAAGGGCATAGGGCGTGGTCCAGGGGCGCGACGGCACGCCGAGCAGATGCGCCACCGCCACCGCGCAGGTGGCGCCGAAGCGCGGCACCCAGGAG
>LUYR01000043.1 GCA_001603335.1 Rhodospirillales bacterium Alpha_05
CGGGGTCGGCGACCGGCTCGGGTCGCGCGACGCCGTGGTAGGCATCCATTTTCTCGAGCGCCTCCTTCGACATCACCAGTCGCAGGAGGGTGTTTCGGAGCCAACTCATATCCGCAGCTTACAACCCATCGCACTTGGAAAGGCAGCGCGAGTGTAGAGCAAGAGCCGGGTCCGGGCCAAGCTCTTTCCCTGAGGTTCCTTAGGGTTTGAGCTCTCCCGGGAGACGTCGGCGCAGCCGCCGAAGCAGTGGCAGCAGGAGCAGCACGCCGAGGATGATCGCGCCGAACATGTTGGTCTGGGCGACGCCCAACGTGATGTAGGAGGCGAGGAAACCGCCCGCGATCACTACCGAAAGCATCATCATCGGCAAGCCGAAGCGCAGGAACTGCAAGAACGGCATGTAGTGGCCGTCCTTTTCGAGAATGCCGACGGTGGTGACGTTGGCCGACGCGCCGATCAGGGTGCCGTTGCCGCCCAGGCACGCGCCGAAGGCGAGCGCCCACCAGAGAATCTCCGAGCTGGTCAGCAACTGCTGCGGATCGACGCCGGTGGCGAGGATCTCGGCATCGAGGTTGGTGATCAGCACCTTCACGATCGCCACCGCGGCGATGGTGTAGGGAATGTTGTCGACTGCCGCGGAGATCAGCGCGCTCGCGACCAGGATGATCAGCGCCGCGGCGAGCAGCTTGACCTGCCAGCCGAGGCCGAAGCCCGAGGAAACCTTCTCCACCATGTCCTGGAGCAGCGACGCGGCGCTGCCGATCAGGCCGGTGTGTTCGGCCGAGCTGATCAGCATGAACAGGAAGATGAAGAAGCCGAGGGTCAGCCACTCGATGCCGCGCTCGAACGAATGGGTGAAGGCGTGCTCGGCGACCTTGGCGCTGACGTAGCGACGCTGGATCAGGTGGCGGCCGGTCATGGTGAGCACCGCGCCGCAGAGCGCGACGATGCCGACCGGCAGGTGGGTGACGCCGTGCGAGAAGAAGCCGATGAAGATCAGGCCGACCATCGCCAATGTCCACTTGAGCGTCACCGGGTGCTCGATCTTGACGTCGCCGATCGCGCTCATGCTCATCACGTGCGCGCCCGCAAGCGCGCGACGGTTGATCCAGATCGAGACGTAGAGCATCACCCCCAGCATCACCAGCGAGGGGATCGTGAGATAGACGATGAAGTCCATGAACTGTAGGCCGGCGGCGACGCCGATGATGACGTTGGGCGGATCGCCGATCAGGGTCGCGGTGCCGCCGATGTTGGCGGCCATGATCATCGGCATCGCGATGGTCCACACCGAGATGCGGAGCGCGCGCGCCACCTTGGCCACCACCGGCGCCATGAACAGCACGGTGGTGACGTTGTCCGCCACCGCCGAGAGCAGGCCGCAGCCGATCACGATGATCGCCATCATCGGCACCGCCTTGCCCTTCGCGGCGAACGCCATGTGGGCGGTCAGCCAGTCGAAGAGGTTGGTGGAGGCGAGCACGTCGACGATGATCATCATCGAGCCGAGCAGGAAGATCACGTTCCAGTCGACCGAGGCGACGGCGACCTCGAAATCCATGATGTGGTAGGGCGTCGCGAACGACACCATCAGCATGATCGCGGTGATCGCCGCGACCGCCAGAGTCTTGTGGAAGACCTCGACGATCAGCGACAGGAACAGCACGGCGAGAAACCCGCCGACAATCGCTTGCGAGACCGGGTCGGTCGAGTAGACGAACCCCTCGGTCTCGGACGCAAACCCAACCGACGGCATTGCCCCCAACAGCACCGCCACCAAGATCCCCATCCCCGGGACGCGCGCCAGAACGGCGCCCAGCCGTGACGGGAGAGTTCCGGGGCGCGGCCCGGCCTCCGCACAGTGTTTCATCGTCATGGATTCAGACCAGTTCTTGTGTTCCAGGAAACTCCGGAAAACCACGCAATTGCCCCCTGCAATTTCGCGGCCGGAAGACGGTAGGGGGCATGGGGCGAACAGGCAAGCCGAACTTGGCGCGAAGCCGAGGTAAATTTGTGGCGGAGATTCCAAACCGCCGGAATGCATAAAAAAAAAGCACCGGGCCGAAGCCCGGTGCTCATTCTCACTCCAGTGTCGAAACCGATTACTCGGCAGCGACGGCCGGGGCGCCGTTCAGGATGTCCAGCACCTTGCGGGCGCAGGTCGGCAGGTGGGTGCCGGGGCCGAACACGGCCTTGACGCCCGCCTTGAACAGGAAGTCGTAGTCCTGAGCCGGGATCACGCCACCGCAGAACACCACCGGGTTCTTCACGCCGAGCTTCTGCATCTCAGCGATCAGGGCCGGGGCGAGGGTCTTGTGACCAGCGGCGAGCGAGGACACGCCGACGACGTGCACGTCGTTCTCGACCGCCATCTTCGCGGCCTCTTCCGGGGTCTGGAAGAGCGGGCCGACGTCGACGTCGAACCCGAGGTCGGCGAAGGCCGAAGCCACCACCTTCTGACCGCGGTCGTGACCGTCCTGGCCCATCTTCACGATCAGCATGCGCGGACGACGGCCTTCCTTCTCGGCGAACGCGTCGACGTCCTTCTTCAGGGCATCGAACTCGCTGTCGCCTTCGAACGCCGAGCCGTACACGCCGGAGACGGTGCGGATCTGCGCGTTGTAGCGGCCGACGACCTTTTCGATCGCGTAGGAGATTTCGCCGACGGTGGCGCGAGCACGGGTCGCGACGACGGCGAGATCGAGGAGGTTGCCCTTGCCCGACTCGGTCGCCTTGGTGATCGCGTCGAGGGCGGCCTGGCAGGCCTGCTCGTCACGGGTGGAGCGGATCTGCTTCAGACGGGCGATCTGCGACTCGCGGACGGCGGTGTTGTCGACCTCGAGGATCTCGATCGGATCTTCCTTGGCGAGCTTGTACTTGTTCACGCCGACGACGACTTCGGTGCCGCGGTCGATGGCGGCCTGACGGCGAGCCGCGGCCTCCTCGATCTTCAGCTTCGGCATGCCCGACTCGATCGCCTTCGCCATGCCGCCGAGCTCGGCGACTTCGTCGAGGAGCTTCTGGGCCTCGGCGATCAGCGAGCCGGTGAGGGCTTCGACGTAGTAGGAGCCGGCCATCGGGTCCACGGTGTGGGTGATGCGCGACTCTTCCTGGACGATGATCTGGGTGTTACGGGCGATACGGGCCGAGAACGGGGTCGGCAGCGCGATCGCTTCGTCGAGGGCGTTGGTGTGCAGGGACTGCGTACCGCCGATCGCCGCCGCCATGCATTCGATGGTGGTGCGGATGACGTTGTTGTACGGGTCCTTTTCGGTCAGCGACACGCCCGAGGTCTGGCAGTGGGTGCGCAGCGCGAGCGAGTCCGACTTCTTCGGGTTGAACTGGCTCATGATGTTCGCCCAGAGGTAACGGGCGGCGCGCAGCTTCGCGATTTCCATGAAGAAGTTCATGCCGATCGCGAAGAAGAACGACAGGCGCGGAGCGAACGCGTCGACCGGCAGGCCGGTGGCGATCGCCGCCTTGGCGTACTCGAGACCGTCGGCGAGGGTGAACGCGAGCTCCTGGACCGCGGTCGCGCCGGCTTCCTGCATGTGGTAGCCGGAGATCGAGATCGAGTTGAAGCGCGGCATGTTCGCCGAGGTGTAGGCGATGATGTCGGAGATGATCCGCATCGACGGCGCCGGCGGGTAGATGTAGGTGTTACGAACCATGAACTCCTTGAGGATGTCGTTCTGGATCGTACCGGCCATGTCCTTCGGGGACACGCCCTGCTCTTCGCCGGTGACGATGTAGCCGGCGAGAACCGGAATCACCGCGCCGTTCATGGTCATCGACACGGACATCTTGTCGAGCGGAATGCCGTCGAACAGGATCTTCATGTCTTCGATCGAGTCAATCGCCACGCCGGCCTTGCCGACGTCGCCGACGACGCGCGGATGGTCGGAGTCATAGCCGCGGTGGGTGGCGAGGTCGAACGCCACCGACACGCCCTGCTGGCCGGCGGCCAGGTTCGCGCGGTAGAAGCGGTTGGACTCTTCGGCGGTCGAGAAACCGGCGTACTGACGGATCGTCCAGGGGCGCGCGGTGTACATGGTCGCGCGCGGGCCGCGGGTGAACGGCGGCAGGCCCGGGAAGGTGTTGATGTGCTCGAGGCCTTCGAGGTCCTCGGCGGTGTAGAGCGGCTTCACCTTGATGCCTTCGGGGGTATCGCGGACCAGGGTTTCCCAGGTCTTACCCTTCAGGTCTTTCGTGACGGCTTCTTCCCAGGCAGCCCGGGACTGTTCGAATTTAACGGCCATTGTGAAATTTCCCCTATTTAAGGTCGAACTGCCCCGCCGGTTTTCCGGCTTTTCGGGCATTCGCAAGCGGGCGGCATTATACCCGAAAAGGCAGGGCTGTCTACGGAACCGGCGGGTTTTTTTCAAGACCCCCTTTTCACAAAAAAAAACCGGTGTGACACTGGGATGTTTCCGCCCGCTCGCCAATTGTGGCAAG
>LUYR01000044.1 GCA_001603335.1 Rhodospirillales bacterium Alpha_05
CAGCCGTTCAGCGAAGGGCGCGCCGCCGCCCTCGGCAAGCACCTCGCCGACCTCGCCGCCGCCACCGGCGGCCAGGTGATGCTCACCACCTCGCGCCGCACCGGCGTGAAACCCGAGCAGGCGCTGCTCGCCCAGCTGCCGCCCACCACCTGGGCCTATCGCTGGGGCGACGCGGGCGAGAATCCCTACTTCGGCTTCCTCGCCTGGGCCGACATCCTCGTCGTCACCGGCGACTCGATGTCGATGGTCTCGGAAGCCTGCGGCACCGCCAAGCCGGTGTTGATCGACGCACCCGCCGCCGAAACCGCGCCGAAGCACGCCCGCCTCCACGCCGACCTCGTTGCCCGCAACCGCGCGCTCCGCCTCGACGCCGGAACCGACGCGCTCGTCGCGGCGCTGCCCGGGCTCGATTGTACGCCGGTCAATGCGGCTCTCGATGTTGCTGCGGCGTTGCGGAAGGCCGGGCTCTGCCCGGACCCGCAAAGGGGCTAGCCCCTTTGATCCCGTAAGTTCCGGTTTTTGCGCGTAGCGCGATAGAGCCATCGCGCCGCGTGACGGGTGATTGCGCTGACGCGCGAAAAACAGCCGAAGGGGGGGCGGGGTCCGAGACCCCGATGGGGTCCAGGGGCAAAGCCCCTGGCCTTACACCGCCCGCGAGTGGCGTTGTTCGCCTTCGACGAGGTAGCGGTCGAAGGCGGCGCAGGCGGAGCGGACGAACGGGCGTCCGGCTTCGGTGATCTTGAGGACGTCGCCTTCGCGCACCAGCAGGCCGTCGGTTTCCATTTCGGCGAGGCGCGGGTAGTCGGCGCGGAGGTCGCTGATGTCGACGCCGTGGAGTTCGGCGGTGGCGGCGATGTCGACGCGGAGGTCGCACATCAGGCGTTCGATGATCGCGCGGCGGGCCTTGTCGGCGACCGAGACGGCGATGCCGCGCTTGGTGGCGAACTCGCCCTTCATGATGGTTTCGGAATACGCCTTGATGTCGCCGTCGTTGACCGCGTAGCCCTGCGGCAGTTCGGAGATGCCGGAGGCGCCCATGCCGATCAGGGAGAGCGCGGTGTCGCTGGTGTAGCCCTGGAAATTGCGGTTGAGGGTGCCGTTGGCGAGCGCGATGGCGAGGTCGTCGTCGGGGTGGGCGTAGTGGTCGAAGCCGATCGCGGTGTAGCCCGCGGCGAGGAGCATGTCGCGCGCGACGGTGGCCTGGTTCCAGCGCGCCGGGGCGTCGGGCAGGCTTTCGTCGGGGATCAGGTTCTGGTGCTTGCGCATCCACGGCACGTGGGCGTAGCCGAACACCGCGAGGCGGTCGGGCGAGAGCGGCAGGATGCTGGCGATGGTCTCGCGGACGTTGTCCTCGGTCTGGTAGGGCAGGCCGTACATCAAGTCGATGTTGATGCGGTCGATGCCGACCTCGCGCACCGCGTTAATCGCGCGCTCGACCACGCCGAGCGGCTGGATTCGGTTGATCGCCTTCTGCACCTTGGGCGTGAGGTCCTGCACGCCGAACGAGGCGCGGGTGACGCCGGTGGCGGCCATCGCCTTGACCAGGTCGGGGCGGGTGGTGCGCGGGTCGAGTTCGATGGCGATCTCGGCGTCGTCGCGGAAGGTGAACGCGGCGCGCAGGTCGTCCATCAGGGTGGTGAAGTCGGCGCCGGAGAGAATCGAGGGGCTGCCGCCGCCGAAGTGAAGGTGACGCACCGGCTGGGGCGCGCGGCCGCCGCCGAGCGCATCGGCGACGAGGCGGATCTCGCGGCGCAGGACTTCGAGGTAGGAGGCGACCGGCGAATAACTGTTGGCGCCGCGCGTATGGCAGCCGCAGAACCAGCAGATCACTTCGCAATAGGGCACATGCAGATACAGCGAGAGTTCCTGCGTCTCCGACATCCCGCCGAGCCACCCGCGGAAAATCTCGGGCGTGATGCCGGCGTGGAAGTGCGGGGCGGTGGGGTAGGACGTGTAACGCGGGATGCGCGTATCGTATTTGGCAATCAACTGGGTCGGCATGGTGCTCCCTTTCGATTCAGAAGCTAGGCGGAGCGCGTTTACCTTGCAAGGGGCAGTCTCTCCGCGCACACTCCGCGCGATCAGGATCAGTCAAAAAAGGGGTTATGGTTCATGCCGAGGTTCTCCGCGCATCTGTCGTTTCTGTTCCAGGAATGGGAGATGGAAAGCCGCTTCGTCGCCGCGCGGGAAGCGGGGTTCACGGGCGTCGATCTCGCGTTTCCCTACGACATTCCGCTCGGCCGCCTGGGCGACCTTTTGGCGATGAACGGCCTCGAACTCGCGAGCTTCCATGCCCCCGCGGGAAACTGGGAAGCGGGCGAGCGCGGCATCGCGGCGCTGCCCGGGCGCGAGGACGAATTCTTCGAAGGGCTGGAGAAGGCCTTCGACCTCGCCGACTTCTGCGACGCGAAGCGGATCCACGTGTTCGCCGGAATCATTCCCGATGAAAACGAGGTCGACTTCGACGACGTCTACGACACCTATATCGGTAACCTCGTGCGCGCGGCGAAAGAGGCGCGGCAGAACGGCATGAAGATTCTGATCGAGCCGGTCTCCGAACTCACCATCCCCGGCTACATGCTCTCGACGCCCGACCAGGCGCTCGCGGTGATCAACGACGTCAACGACCCCGGCCTCGGCCTGCTGTTCGACGTCTACCACGCGCAGAACGGCCAGGGACGCCTGGCGGAGACGCTCGAAACCGGCATGGCGAGCCTGTCGCACGTTCACATCGCGGGGGTGCCGGACCGCGCCGAGCCCGACACCGGCGAGGTCAACTATCCCTATCTCTTCGACCTCCTCGACGCGCACGGCTACGCCGGCTGGGTCGGCCTCGAATACAACCCGCGCCTGGGCACGCTGCCCGGCCTCAAGTGGGCGAAGCCCTGGGGCATCCACCCCGAGAACGTCGCGATCGCGGCCGATGCGCCGGTCAAGCCGAAGCGGCGTTGAAAAGGTGATCGGAGAGGGAATTCTTGCGCTTGACGGGTTTGGCGAAGGGCGCTATTAACGGCGCCTCGTGTGGCGGGTGTAGCTCAGTTGGTTAGAGCGCCAGTTTGTGGTACTGGATGTCGTCGGTTCGATTCCGATCACTCGCCCCACTCCCCCTTCGATGCAAAAACAAAGCCCGCTTTCCAGCGGGCTTTTGCATATTCAGCGGACGCGCGCGCGGATCGTTTGCGGCGGCTTTTCGAAGTTTTCGAGCGCGAGCGGCTTGGCTTCGTTGGCGGTGGGTTCGGGCGCTGCCTCGACGGGCGCCGCAGCCTGGGCCTCGGCGATCGCGCGCACCCGGCCGACGGCACGGTGTTCGAGGCGCGCGAGGCGATCCTCGAGGAGGGCGACGGTGGTGGCGAGGGCGTCGCGCTGCTCCACCCAGAGCGCCTCGCGGGCGAGGGCCGCGGCCTGGTATTCGGCATGGCGGCGCTCGATGTCGTCGTTGGTCGCGGTGCGGCAGCGTTCGATTTCGGCCATCAGCTCGCCGCGCGCGAACTTGGTCTGGCGCGCGGTTTCCGCCTCGATCCGCTTCAGCCCGTCTTCCATCTCGCGGCGGATCTCCACCTTAAGCTCGTAGGCGCTGCGGGCGAGCGACGAGAGATAGGTGACCAGGGTGATGCCGAGGACGATGACGGTCACCAGGACGAGGGTAAGTCCCAACACGGCGGCAAAGCTCATGGGGCGGTTTCCTCCGGTTGGGGCCTTCCGCTCAGCGACGAATGCCGAGACGGGAAATTTCGATTTTCGGGCATCTGTCCATGATTACCGTGAGCCCGGCCGCGCGCGCACGCGCCGCGGCTTCCTCGTCGATCACGTCGAGCTGCATCCAGATCACTTTCGCACCGATCGCGATCGCTTCGTCGGTGACCGCCCCGGCGAACTCGCTGCGCCGGAAGATGTCGACCATGTCGACCGGATCCGGAATTTCCGCGAGGCTGGCGTGGACGACTTCGCCGAGAAGGGTCTGCCCCGCCAGCCCCGGATTCACCGGGATCACCCGGTAGCCCTGCTTCTGCAGGAACGCCATCACTTCGTGGCTCGGCCGGTAGGGATCGTCCGACGCGCCCACCAGCGCAATCGTCGATACCGAGGTCAGGACGTCGCGGATCGTGTCGATGATCGCGGGAGAGGGCATCGGTGCCTCCGGGGCGGTTGAAACGCGGTCGTTCCACGATGATGCCCTTCCCGCGATTGCTATTCAAGACTTCGCGGCCGCTGCGGCGAGACCCATTCCCTTTCCAAGTGCGGCGGGGGAGATCGACCCCTTGCCGAGGACGACGTCCTCGGCGCCGAGTTCCTCGCGCAGTTGGGCGGCGGACTTGCCGCTTTCCGAGATTGCGCGGATCACCTTGAGGGCGTGCTTGATGCTGTCGCTGCGCGCCTTGCGACGGGAGGCGAGCAGGCCGTTGCCCGCGATCGGCTGGCGGCCGCGCCGCTTCGAGAGAATATGGAGGCGGTGCCACTCGCGGATCGGCTCGCCGAGGTTGTCGACCATCAGGAGGCCGATGCCGTCGCCCGAGAACGCGACGCCG
>LUYR01000045.1 GCA_001603335.1 Rhodospirillales bacterium Alpha_05
TGGTGCGCCTGCGCGGCGCGCGCGGCGGCGTGTTCACCGCGCTGCTCACCCATACGCTTTATGAAGAGAACGGCGAAACCCTGACCCGCGCGGCGGTGGTGCGCGACATCGACGGCAGCGCCGACGAGGTCGGGATGAGCGGCGGCGGCAGCCTGACGCGGCGGGTGTTCGACGAATCCCCGGTCGGCATCGCGGTCGTCGACGTCGGCGGCTTGCCCTATCCGATGCTCGCCGAGGCCAACGACACCCTGGCGGCGATGCTCGGCCGGATGCGCGACGACCTGATCGGCCTCAGGCTCGAGGAAATCGTCGACCCGGCGATGCGCGACGAGGTCGCCCAGGTGTTCCAGCGCGCCGCCTCGGGGATGCCGGTGGCGCCGATGGAGGTTCGCCTCGACAGCCCGCGCGACATCACCGTGATGCTCTACATCCGGCCGCTGCCGAGCGACGACTTCGACGGCGCCGACGGCGACGCGCCGGAGCGCCAGATCATCCACGTGATCGACACCACCGACCGCCGCGTGCTCCAGATGCAGACCGCCCAGGCGCAGAAGATGCAGGCGATGGGGCAGCTCGCGGGCGGCGTCGCGCACGACTTCAACAACCTCCTCACCGCGATGATCGGTTTCTGCGACCTGCTGCTGCAACGCCACGGACCCGGCAGCGCGTCGTTCACCGACATCATGCAGGTGAAGCAGAACGCCAACCGCGCCGCCAATCTGGTGCGCCAGTTGCTTGCGTTCTCGCGCCGCCAGCCACTGCTGCCGCGCTTCGTCCGCGTGCCCGACGCGCTCGCCGAGCTTTCCCACCTGCTGCGCCGCCTCCTCGGCGAGACCATCGCGCTCGAACTCGTGCATGGCCGCGACGTCGGTTACGTCCGCGTCGATCCCGGCCAGTTCGACCAGGTGATCATCAACCTCGCGGTCAACGCCCGCGACGCCATGGTCGGCGGCGGCACCCTCACCATCCGCACCGGCGCGCTCGCCCTCAACGAACCCCTCAAGGTCGGCACCGAAACCGTCGCCCCCGGCAACTACGCGGTGATCGAGGTCTCCGACACCGGCGCCGGCATCGGCAAGGAAGACCTCAACCGCATCTTCGAGCCGTTCTTCACCACCAAGGCCGGCACCGCCCAGGCCGGTACCGGCCTCGGCCTCTCGACCGTCTACGGCATCGTGCGCCAGACCGAGGGCACGGTGACGGTGGAAAGCCGCCCCGGCGAAGGCGCGACCTTCACCATCTATCTGCCGCGCTTCGACGACGCCGCGGTGCGCGCCCGCGCCCGCACCTCTGCCGAGCCCCGCGACGAGCTGCCGCACGAGCGGATCGAGGTCAAGGGCAAGACTTTCCCGCTGCCGGAAGGCAAGGTGGTGCTGATCGTCGAGGACGAGGACGCGGTGCGGGTGTTCGGCGCGCGCGCGCTCAAGGCGAAGGGCTACTCGGTGCTCGAGGCCGCCAACGGCGAGCAGGCGATCGCGCTGCTCGCCGACCACGCCGAGGTCGACGTGCTGGTCAGCGACATGGTGATGCCGGGGATGGACGGCGCGACCCTGGCGCGCCGCGTGCGCGAGAGCTATCCCAGCATCCGCGTGGTGCTGATGTCGGGCTATTCGGAGGAGATCGCCTCCGACGACCTCGCGGATTCGCCCGACATTCTCTTCCTCGCCAAGCCGTTCTCCCTCGACGCGCTCGCCGCAAAAGTGGCCGAAGCCCTGGACGAAAAAGCAAAATCGCCTTAAGTTCCGGTTTCGTTCTTTGCTCTGGACAACGAGAACAAAACGTGTCCAGATGATCCCCTGTCCTGTGGGCGGTGTACGCTCCGCGCGAAATGTGGGATAACGAGGCTCGCCATGATGCAAACCGTTCTTCGCCTGGTGGATAAGGAAACCATGGATAAACAAAAGGCTCTCGAAGCCGCGGTGTCGCAGATCGAAAAGAACTTCGGCAAAGGCTCGATCATGCGCCTCGGACAGCACGAAAGTGCCGTGGATATCGAGGCGATCTCCACGGGTTCGCTCGGTCTCGACCTCGCCCTCGGTATCGGCGGCCTGCCGCGCGGCCGAATCATCGAAATCTACGGGCCGGAAAGCTCGGGCAAGACCACCCTCGCGCTGCACGTGATTGCCGAAGCGCAGAAGAAGGGCGGCACCTGTGCCTTCGTCGACGCCGAACACGCGCTCGACCCGAGCTATGCCAGGAAACTCGGCGTCAATCTCGACGAACTCCTGATCTCCCAGCCCGACGCGGGCGAGCAGGCGCTCGAGATCACCGACACCCTGGTGCGCTCCGGCGCGGTCGACGTGCTGGTGGTCGATTCGGTCGCCGCGCTGACGCCCAAGGCCGAACTCGAAGGCGAGATGGGCGACACCCACGTCGGCCTCCAGGCGCGCCTGATGAGCCAGGCGCTGCGCAAGCTCACCGGGTCGGTNNCAGATCCGCATGAAGATCGGCGTGATGTTCGGCAACCCCGAGACCACCACCGGCGGCAATGCGCTCAAGTTCTACGCCTCGGTGCGCCTCGACATCCGGCGTATCGGCCAGGTCAAGATCAAGGACGAGATCACCGGCAACCAGACCCGGGTTCGCGTCGTCAAGAACAAGGTCGCGCCGCCGTTCAAGACCGTCGAGTTCGACATCGACTACGGCGTCGGCATCTCCAAGACCGGCGAACTGCTGGACCTGGGCGTGCAGGGCGGCTTCATCGAGAAGTCGGGCTCCTGGTTCTCCTACAAGGACCAGCGCATCGGCCAGGGCCGCGAGAACGCCAAGCAGTTCCTCAAGGACAACCCGGATATCGCCAACGAGGTCGAGGGCTCGATCCGCGCCAACGCGGGCCTGATCGCCGAGACCATGCTGGTCGACACCACCGAGCCGGTCGAGGAGCCGTAAGGCCGGGCCGGATGCGATCCGATGCGAAGGGGCGTCCGCACGGACGCCCCTTTTTGCAGGCGCGGACAGGCGCAAGGGGCTTTGACTTCGCTCCGCCCGCGCTATACATAAATCCATTCGGTCCGGCGGACGCGAAGCGGCGGCTTTGCGCCCGATCGGTATGGTCGTTCTCCTTGCCTGGGCGGTGAAAGCCTCATGACAACCACCAACGATATTCGCTCCACCTTTCTGAACTTCTTCAAGGACCGCGGGCATCAGGTCGTCGAGTCCTCGCCGCTGGTGCCGCGCAACGATCCGACGTTGCTGTTCACCAACGCCGGCATGGTGCAGTTCAAGAACGTCTTCACCGGAGCTGAACACCGCCCCTACAATCGCGCCGGCGGCAAGCACAACGACCTCGACAACGTCGGCTACACCGCGCGCCACCACACCTTCTTCGAGATGCTCGGCAACTTCTCGTTCGGCGACTACTTCAAGGCCGACGCGATCGAGTTTGCCTGGAGCCTGATCACCAAGGAGTTCGGCCTTCCCGCCGACCGCCTGCTCGCGACCGTCTACGCCGACGACGACGAAGCCTACAATCTCTGGAAAAAGATCGCGGGCCTGCCGAGCGACCGGATCATCCGCATCGCCACCAACGACAATTTCTGGTCGATGGGCGACACCGGCCCGTGCGGCCCGTGCTCGGAAATCTTCTTCGACCACGGCGACAAGATCCCCGGCGGCCCGCCCGGCAGCCCGGACGAAGACGGCGACCGCTTCATCGAGATCTGGAACCTCGTGTTCATGCAGTACGAGCAGCAGGCCGACGGTCGCTTCGACCTGCCCAAGCCGTCGATCGACACCGGCATGGGCCTCGAGCGCATCGCTGCGGTGCTGCAGGGCAAGCACGACAACTACGACATCGACCTGATGCGCTTCCTCATCGAAGCCTCGGCCCATGCCTCGGGCGTCGACCCGGACGGCCCGCACAAGGTCTCGCACCGCGTCATCGCCGACCACCTGCGCGCCTCGTGCTTCCTCATCGCCGACGGCGTCCTGCCGTCCAACGAAGGCCGCGGCTACGTGCTGCGCCGGATCATGCGCCGCGCGATGCGCCACGCCCACATGATGGGCTGCCGCGAGCCGTTGCTGCACCGCTTGGTGCGCGCCCTGGTGGCGAAGATGGGCGGCGCGTACCCCGAGCTCGGCCGCGCCGAAGCGCTGATCACCGAAACCCTGAAGCTCGAGGAAACCCGCTTCAAGCAGCTCCTCGAGCGCGGCCTGCGCCTCCTCGACGACGAAACCGCCAATCTCTCCAAGGGCGGCGTGCTGTCCGGCGACGTCGCGTTCCGCCTCTACGACACCTACGGCTTCCCCCTCGACCTGACCCAGGATGCGCTCCGCAACCGTGGCATGACCGTCGATGAGACCGGCTTCAACGCCGCGATGGAAAAGCAGCGCGCCGACGCCCGCAAGGCGTGGTCGGGCTCGGGTGAGGCGGCGACCGAAGCGGTCTGGTTCGACCTCAAGGACAAGCTCGGCGCCACCGAATTCCTCGGCTACGACACCGAAGCCGCCGAAGGCACGATCACCGCCCTGGTGGTGGACGGCGCTCCGGCCGAGACCGCCCAGCCCGGCGCGGTCGCGGTGCTGCTCAACCAGACGCCGTTCTACGGCGAGTCCGGCGGCCAGATGGGCGACGCGGGCGAAATGACCTTCGCCAACGGCGCGCGCCTCGTCGTCACCGACACCCAGAAGAAGGTCGGCGCGCTCCAGGTCCACATGGGCATCCTCGAAGGCGGCGCGATTTCCGTCGGCGACGCCGCGCGCTGCGTCGTCGATCACGACCGCCGCTCCGCGCTGCGCGCCCACCACTCGGCCACCCACTTGCTGCACGCGGCGCTCCGCCACCGGCTCGGCGAGCACGTCACGCAGAAGGGCTCGCTGGTCGCGCCCGATCGCCTGCGCTTCGACATCAGCCACCCGAAGCCGCTCTCGCCCGAGGACCGCGCCGTGGTCGAGGCCGAGATCAACGACCGCATCCGCGCCAACCTCAACTCCACCACCCGCCTGATGGACCCCGAGTCCGCGATCGAGGCAGGCGCGATGGCGCTGTTCGGCGAAAAGTACGGCGAGGAAGTCCGCGTCGTATCGATGGGCGAAGGGCCGAACACCTACTCGGTCGAGCTCTGCGGCGGCACCCACGTCTCCCGCACCGGCGATATCGGCCTGTTCAAGATCGTCGCCGAAACCGCGGTCGCCGCGGGCGTGCGGCGTATCGAGGCGGTGGTCGGCCAAGCCGCCGAACACTACGTCGCCGAACACGACGCGATCCTGCTGAAAGCCGCCGATACCCTGAAGGCTCCGGTCGCGGAAATCCCCGACCGCCTCGCGCAACTGCTCGAAGACCGCAAGCGCCTCGAACGCGAACTCTCCGACACCCGTAAGAAGCTCGCCATGGGCGGCTCGAGCGTGGCGGAAGGGCCGAAGCAGATCGCCGGAACCGCCTTCGTCGGCAAGGTCGTCGAGGACGTCCCGGCCAAGGACCTCAAAGGCATGGCCGACGAGATCAAAACCCAGATCGGCTCCGGCATCGTCGCGCTGATCTCGATCGTCGAAGGCAAGGCCTCGCTCGTCGTCGCCGCCACCGCCGACGTCGCCGACCGCTTCAACGCCGTCGACCTCGTCCGCGCGGGCTCGATCGCGCTGGGCGGCAAGGGC
>LUYR01000046.1 GCA_001603335.1 Rhodospirillales bacterium Alpha_05
GGTGAACGGCACCGCGCATTGCAGCTTGGGGTAATAACGCCCGCCGGCGCGGTGCCAAGCGTCGGCCCAGCCCCAGTCGAACACATACTCGCCGAACGAATGGGTCTTGGCGTAGAGGGGCGCGACGCCGAGCACCCGCCCCTCGCCGTCCTCGACCGCAAGATGGCAGGGCGTCCAGCCGGTGCGCGTCGCCACCGAACCCGACTCCTCGAGCACACGCAAAAATCCATGGGAGACGAACGGATTTCCGGCCCCGGCGCAGGTATCCCAATCGTCCGCCGCGATGCGGGCGATGCCGCCCACCTGGCGCAGCACCAAACCTTCAGAACCGTCGGGCATTGTTTCGGCCACCGAGAGTCGCAATCCGACTATCTGTGGTCACGGTGACCCCGGCTTCAAGGTCAGGCGGGCGGGAACACCGCGATCGGTTCCACGTCGTAGCGGGCGTTGCCGTCGAGGCCGCAGGTGGTGATTTCCGGCTTCAAGGCCTTGCGCAGATGGGCGACGACGCCGTCGCGGAAGCTCGGCTTGACGTAGGACCAGGTGACGAAGACGCCGCCGCGCATCTCGAATTCGCAGATGTCGGGGTCGTCCTTGGCGCGGGCGAAGAGGTCGCCGAGGTCTGAGCTGGCGCAGACGAACACCCACCCGGGCTTGACGCCGCGATGGAAGAACGCGGCGACGCCGCCGCGCCCGGCGAGGTTCACCACCGCGGGGCGAACGTGGAGGAGTTTCCAGAAACGACCGTTATCGTTTTTTTCCCACGGCAAGGTCATCGGTCCGTCGAAATCCGGCTCGACTTGGACACGCTGCTTGAAATCGAACCACATCGTTCAATTCTCCCACAAGCGACGCGGTGCGGGCATTTGCTTGCCTCTGTTGCGGCGATTGACGAAAACCTCAGGTGAGCAATACTGTGTGTACCCGAATCGGAATCGTTATTCAACCTGGCCTTTCATCCTCTCGGGGGTTTCCATGGACACAATGGCGGAGCGCCTGATCGCGCAACTCGGGCTGGTGCCGCACCCGAACGAAGGCGGCTGGTTCGCCGAGACCTACCGCGCGAAGCCGCCGCTGGCGTTCGCCGGATACGACGGGCGGCGTGCGGTCTCGACCGGAATCTACTATCTGCTCACCCCCGAGACCCAGTCGGCGATGCACCTCGTCGCCTCCGACGAGATGTTCCACTTCTACCTCGGCGACGCGGTGCGGCAGCTGCGGCTCCACCCCGGAGGGCGCAGCGAAACCGTGGTGATCGGCCCCGACGTACTCGCCGGACAGATGGTGCAGACCGTGGTTCCGGCGGGGGTATGGCAGGGGGCGCGGCTCGCGCCGGGCGGGCGCTTCGCGTTGATGGGCTGCACCGTCGCGCCGGGATTCGACTACGCCGACTACGAGCACGGCGCACGCGACGAACTCGTGAAGGGCTGGCCCGACGCGGCGGAAGCGATCCGCGACCTTACTCCGGATAGCCGGTGAAGGTTCCCATGCGGTAGAGGTTGAGTTCCAGCGCGTAGTCCTTGTGGATCGGCACCACGAGCCGCATCGGGCCGCTCACCGGGCCGCTGAACGCCGCTGCGTACTTCGACACGTCGTCGCCGCGGATCGCGAGGATGACGTCGCGGCCCTTGTAGTTCTTCAAGTCGGCGGTGAGGTCGTAGTGGTCGTCGATGTGGCCGTCGGCGTTCCACTTGCCGAAGGTCGGCTGCGGCTGCGGCAAGTAATAGAGCATCGGCGTGAGGACCTTGCGCTCGTCGAAGGCGAGCACCGGGTTCTTGCCCGCGAGGATGTCGGGGCGGATCGCGTTCGCCACCGCCTGGCCGAGGCGATCCCAGCCGCGCACCCGCTTCACCGGGTCGGTCTTGGCGGTGAGATCGAAGCCCGCGACCTGGGCGATGCCGTCGATGTTGACCATCGCCAGCGCCGCGAGAATGTGGATGGCGAGCGCCGCCTTGATCCAGGCCTCGCGCTTCGCCAGCGCCGCCACCACCCACACCGTCGCCGCGACGAACGCGGGCGCGGACCAGTTGGCGTTGGCGCGCGAGAGGAAGCCCTCGAAGATCATCACCGCGAGCAGCGGCAGAACGAACGCGGCGAGCAGGCGGACGTTGCGGCCATAATCGTCGGCGGCGGAAGGCGGGCGGCGGAACAGACCCACAGTGAGGATCAACAGCGCCGCGAACGGAATCGGCCCGAACACCCCGAACTGCGCGCCGAAGAACGCGAGGCCGTTGGCAAGGTGGAAGCCGCTCGCCTGGAGATTGGCGTTGGCCTCGGTGTGGTGGAAGCTGACGAAGTGGTTGGCGGCGTTCCAGGCGACGTTGGGGCCGAAGATCGCCGCACCGAGAGCCAGCGCGAGCCACGGCCCCGGCGCCTTCCATAGCCTACGCCACGCGGGCACCACGGCCAGCGCGATCGCGACGCCGCCGACGAACGCGATCATCGCGTATTTCGCCTGCATCCCGAGGCCGATCGCGACGCCGAGGCCGAGCCACGCGGCAACGCCCGAGCGCCCCGCCTCGGCTTCGTCCAGCGCCTTGCGCAGCGCGACGAGGCCCCAGCCCCAGGCGCACATCAGGAACGGATCGGTGGAGATCAGCAGCGACGAAAGCGAGACGCCCGGCAGGGTGAGGAACACCAGCGCCGCGAGCAGGCCGACGCGCCCACCCCGCACGCGGCGCGCGAGCGCGAAGATCGCGAGC
>LUYR01000047.1 GCA_001603335.1 Rhodospirillales bacterium Alpha_05
GCCGCCCAGAACGTCGGCGAGCTGCGACACCAGGGCGAACGCGCCGTCGGAGCCGATGCCGCGTCCGCCCGCCACCACCACCCGCGCGGCGGTGAGTTCGGGGCGCACGGATTCGGTGACGCGGCGTTCGAGGAAGCGCGACGCGCCGTCGTCGGAGACCGCGGCGATCGAAACAATCGGCGCGTCGCCGGTTTCCGCCACCGGGGCGAACGCCGGGGCGCGCACCGTGATCACCTTCTTCGCATCGGTCGAGTGCACCGTGGCGAGCGCGTTTCCGGCGTAGATCGGGCGGACGAAGGTATCGGGCGAGACCACCGCGACGATCTCGGAGACCTGCTGGATGTCGAGGAGCGCGGCGACCCGCGGCATGATGTTCTTGCCGATCGCGGTGGCCGGGGCGAGGAGCGCGTCGTAGGTCTCCGCGAGTTCGACGATCAGGCGCGAGGCGGGCTCGGCGAGGGTCTGGGCGAACACCGGATCGTCGCAGAGCAGCACTTTGGCCACGCCGTCGAGCTTGGCGGCCTGGGCGGCGGCGGCTTCGGCGCGGCAGCCGATCACCAGGAGGTCGACGTCGCCGCCGAGCTGGCGCGCGGCGGCGACGGTGGCATGGGTCGCGGGCTTGAGCGACCGGTTGTCGTGTTCGGCGAGGACGAGTGCGCGCATTACAACACCTTCGCTTCGTTCTTGAGCTTGTCGACGAGTTCGGCCACCGAGCCGACCATCACTCCGGCCTTGCGTGCCGCGGGTTCCTCGACCTTAAGGGTGACGAGGCGGGGCGCGATGTCGATATCGAGCTCTTCGGGGGTGGTGACGGCGAGCGGCTTCTTCTTCGCCTTCATGATGTTGGGCAGCGAGGCGTAGCGCGGCTCGTTGAGGCGGAGGTCGGTGGTGATCACGCAGGGGGTGGCGAGGGAGAGGGTTTCGAGCCCGCCGTCGATCTCGCGCACCACGGTGATCCGGCCTTCGCCGTCGGGCGCGGCCTCGGAGATGTAGGTGCCCTGCGGCCAGCCGAGCAGCGCCGCGAGGGCCTGGCCGGTCTGGTTGGAATCGTCGTCGATCGCCTGCTTGCCGAGGAGGATCACGTCGGGTTCCTCGGCGAGCGCGACCGCCTTCAACAGCTTGGCGACGCCCAAGGGCTGGACCTCGGCGTCGGTCTGCACCAGGACCGCGCGGTCCGCGCCCATCGCGAGCGCGGTGCGGAGCGTGTCCTGCGCGGCCTGCGGGCCGATGCTGACGACGACGATCTCGTCCGCCTTGCCCGCCTCTTTCCAGCGCACGCCTTCCTCGACCGCGATCTCGTCGAACGGGTTCATCGACATCTTGAGGTTCGTGGTATCGACGCCAGTGTGATCCGCCTTGATCCGGATCTTGACGTTGTAATCGACGACCCGCTTGATCGCGATCAGGAGTTTCATCGGCAGGCGCTCCATCAATTCAGGCAGTTCCGGGGCTGGAGGCTACGCGTTCCCGCCCCGGAAAAAAAGTCCTTTTGGGCCGGGTTAGCGGTTCTTTCCCGGCACCCAGAGCACGTCGGAAGCGCCCTTGTCGTTGAGATAGCGCGCCATCACGAAGAAGTGGTCGGAAAGGCGGTTGGCATATTTCAACGCTTCCGGGTTGACCTCCTCGCTCTCGGTGAGCAGCGACATCTCCCGCTCGGCGCGGCGGATCACCGAACGCGCGAGGTGGAGGTACGACGCCGCCGGATTGCCGCCCGGCAGGATGAACGACTTCAGCGGCTGGAGCTCGGCGTTCATCGCGTCGATCTCGGTTTCGAGCCGCTTCACCTGCGCCGCCTGGATGCGGAGCGCCATCGACGGGTCTTCGCCTTCCTTGATCGGGGTGCAGAGATCGGCGCCGAGGTCGAAGAGGTCGTTCTGGATCCGCGCGAGGACCGCGTCGGCTTCCGGATCGTTGGCGGTGTGAATCCGCGCGAGGCCGATCACCCCGTTGGCTTCGTCGACGGTACCGTAGGAGGAAACGCGCAGCGACCCTTTGTTGACGCGGGTGCCGTCGCCGAGCGAGGTCTTCCCCTTGTCGCCGCCTCGGGTATAAATGCGCGTGAGCTGGACCATGGGATACGTCCTTTCCTATTGCGTGTTCGGCGTGGTGGGCTCGGACCGGCGCAACGCCGATTTGGGATTTCCGATTGCGGTGACGCCGGGCTTCGTGGATGGTGTCTCGCGGCGTCACCCGGAAGGTGTTCGCGATCTTAACCAACGGAACGCAGGAATGCGACTGTCACCGATCATCAGTTTGTATGTCGCGCGGTATTTCGCCATCGCGTTCGTCGCGACGCTGTGCGCGATCATCGGCGTGACCCTGCTGTTCGACAGCATCGAGCTCCTGCGCAGGCTCTCGGGCGACAACAACGTCGGCTTCTTCGTCGTCGTCGAGATGGCGCTGTTGAAGATGCCGCAGATGCTCTCGACGGTGATGCCGTTCGCGGTGATGCTGGGCGCGATGATCGTGTTCTGGCGCCTCACCCGCACCAACGAGCTGGTGGTGATCCGCGCCGTCGGCGTGTCGGCGTGGCAGTTCCTCGCGCCGGTGCTGATCGTCGTGGTGCTGTTCGGCGGCTTCAACCTCGCGGTGCTCAACCCGCTCGCCGCCTCGATGTATCGCCAGTACGAGCGCATGGAGGACAGCCTCCAGATGCGCGGCAACAACCCGCTGACGATCTCCTCCGGCGGGCTCTGGATGCGCGAGGCGACGCCGGGCGGGCAGGCGGTGATTCACGCCGCCGGGGTGCGCCAGATCGACGGGCGGCTGAAGATGCAGCACATCAGCCTGCTCTCGCTCGCCGCCGACGGCGCGCTGATCAGCCGCTACGAGGCCGCGAGCGGCGAGATCCAGGATCACCTCCTCACCCTCGCCGACGTCTGGGTGCTGAAGGCGGGCGAGCCGAGCCATCACGAAGACCATATTTCCCAGCCGACCTCGCTGACCCTGTCGAAGATCCAGGAGAAGTTCTCCTCGCCCGCCAGTCTCTCGTTCTGGGAGCTGCCGGGGTTCATCAAATTCTTCGAATCCGCCGGGTTCTCGGCGCACCGCCACCTCCTGCAGTGGCACTCGCTGCTGGCCTCGCCGCTGCTCCTGGTCGCCATGGTGTTCGTCGCCGCGGTGTTCTCGCTCAACCCCAACATGCGCAAGGGCGGGCTGCTGTTCCGCGTCGTTGCCGGGGTGGGCGTCGGCTTCGGCTTCTATTTCTTCACCCGCATCACCTACGCGCTCGGGATGTCGTCGACCCTTCCGGTGTTCCTCGCCGCCTGGAGCCCGGTGGTGGTGACCCTGCTGATCGCGCTCGCGGTCCTGTTCCACCAGGAGGACGGCTGAGATGGCGGCTGCGTTCGACGAACACGAACCGGGCTGGGGCGTCGCCCTCGCCGCGGTGCTCGCGATCACCTTGTGGCGCGGCGTCGAGCTCGCGTCCTCGCCGCTCAACCTGTCGTTCGACGAAGCGCAGTACTGGTCGTGGTCGCTGACCCCGGCGTTCGGCTACTTCTCCAAGCCGCCGCTGGTCGCCTGGGCGATCGCCGCGACCACGGCGCTGTTCGGTCAGGCGGAATGGGCGGTGCGCCTGGGCTCGCCGCTCGCCCACGCCGGGACCGCGCTCGCGATCTTCGCGCTCGCGCGCCGCGTGCGGGGTGGG
>LUYR01000048.1 GCA_001603335.1 Rhodospirillales bacterium Alpha_05
ACTGGTTTTTGCGCGTAGCGCCATAAGACCATCACGCCGCGAGATGGTTGATTGCGCTGACGCGCGAAAAACTTGGGGGAGGTCGGAGGGTCCGCGACCCTCCGGCGGGGTTTAGGGGCAGAGCCCCTGCCTTACTTTTCCGGCTTAAACGTCATTGCCGTCCGAAACACGTCGTGGAACATTTCCGGCGTGAGGCGGCGGGTATTGGTGTTGTAGCGGGAGCAGTGATAGCTGTCGATCAGGGTCGGCAGGCCGGGGAGGGGGTGGACCCTGCCGTGGCCGAACGGATAGGCCGACTTTTTCATCCCGAGAATGGACAGCACCGCGTTGTGGGCGATGGTGCCGAGCGCGATCATCGCGGTGATGCTCGGGGTGTTGCGGATCTCGTGGTTGAGGAAGACCCGGCAGGTATTGGCCTCCGCCGGAGTGGGTTTGTTTTCCGGCGGGACGCAATGGACGGCGTTGGAGATGCGGCAACCCACGAGAGCGAGGCCGTCGTCGGGCTCCTTGGCGTAGGTGCCGCGCGAAAGGCCGAACGCGTCGAGGGTCTCGTAGAGCAGATCGCCCGCGTAATCGCCGGTGAACGGACGCCCGGTGCGGTTCGCGCCGTGGAGCCCCGGCGCGAGGCCGACGATCAGCAGCCACGGCGCGTCGTCGCCAAAGCCGGGCACCGCGCCGTTGAAGTAGCTCGGAAACAGCTGGCGGTTCCGCTCGCGGAAGGCGACGAGGCGGGGGCAAAGCGGGCAGTCGGGCGCAGGGTTGCGCCCGATCACGATGTCAGTCGTCATCGTCGAGGATGCCGGCAAGTTCATGTTCCGGGTTTTCGCGGCTGATCGGCATGCGTAGATCTTCGCGATTGCCGTTCCCGTTGCCCTGGACGCGCGAGATCATCGGCTGGAGATCGCCGAGCTCGATGAAGTTGTCGGCCTGGCGGCGGAGTTCGTCGGCGACCATCGGCGGCTGGGAGCGCACGGTGGAGACCACGGTAACGCGGACGCCCTTGCGCTGCACCGCCTCGACGAGACGGCGGAAATCGCCGTCGCCGGAGAACAGCACGATGTGCTCGAGGTGCTCGGCCATCTCCATCACGTCGATGGCGAGCTCGATGTCCATGTTGCCCTTGATCTTGCGGCGACCGGAGGCATCGGTGAATTCCTTGGTCGGCTTGGTGACCATGGTATAGCCGTTGTAGTCGAGCCAATCGACGAGCGGCCGGATCGGAGAATATTCCTGGTCCTCGATCAGCGCGGTGTAGTAGAACGCGCGCACGAGGATGCCCTTTTCGGCGAAGAGCTCGAGAAGGCGCTTGTAATCAATGTCGAAGCTGAGCGCACGCGCAGCGGCGTAAAGGTTCGAGCCGTCGATGAACAGCCCGATACGTTCCTGTGAATAAAAAATCATCGGCTTCAGTCCTGAAATTGCAGGAAGCGGAGGGATATGGTCGAGGCAATGGTGGCGAAAAAGTTCAAGGTCAAATCGTTCGTCGAAATCAGTCGTACCACGCACTCGGCCGCGAATTCAGGCAACCTTCAAGAATTACGGTTTGAATAATCCGGGGGTTCCCATGTGTCTGGTATGTAAGGTGCGCCCCTGTCGCCGGTCAACGGCTTTCGGTGGATTTTCGGGGAATTTCGGAAGGGAAGAGAAGCGATGATTCTGATTGCTCTCGGCGCAAATTTGCCGGGCCGGTTCGGCAGCCCGCAGGCGATGCTGGAAGCCGCGTTGCAGCGCTTGCCCGGGCTCGGCGTGTTCCCGCTGGCGTGCTCGCCATGGTACGAAACCGCACCGGTGCCGGTGTCGGACCAGCCGAACTACGTCAACGGCGTCGCCCTGGTCGACAGCATCCACGACGCGGAGGGAACGCTCCGGGTCCTGCACGCGGTGGAAGACGACTTCGGCCGGGTCCGGAGCGAGCGCAACGCGGCGCGGGTGCTCGACCTCGACCTCATCGACTTCCACGGCGAGGTGCGCGAAGCCGCACCGAGTCTGCCGCATCCGCGGATGCATGAGCGCGCCTTCGTGCTGGTGCCGTTGCACGATGTCGCGCCGGACTGGCGGCACCCGGTGCTTGGCGAGGAGGTTTCGCGCCTGATCGCGGCGTTGCCGCCGGAGCAGACGATTCGCCGCATCGGCGACTAACGGCTGGGGCAGGGGTGGGGTTGCGGAGCGCAAGGCTTGCGTTTATCTGATGAAGGGACTAAAAGAACTCTCCCTTTTTTGCGATATCAGGATATCCCATGGCGCGCGTCACGGTCGAAGACTGCATTCTTAAGATTCCGAACCGCTTCGAGCTGGTCCTGCTGACCGCACAGCGGGCGCGGGACATCAGCGCCGGCGCTCCCCTGACGGTGGATCGGGACAACGACAAGACCACCGTGGTTTCGCTGCGCGAGATCGCCGAGTCGACCGTCGAGGTCGACGCGCTGCGCACTGCCGTGGTGCAGGGCCTGCAGAAGACCGTCGATTTCGACGAGCCCGAGGACGATGCCGAAATGGCGGCGATCGAGATCGAGCTGGCCGAGGCGTCGATGAATCTGGACCTGTCCCAGGAAATGCGCGAAGATTCGCTGACTGAACAGGATGAGACCGATTTCATCGCTCCCGACGAGTCCGAGGAAGACCTCTAAGGAGCCTGATGAGCGGCAGTTCGCCGTTCGGGGCAGAGAGTGCGTGGATGGCGCGTGAGAATGCGCCTTCGTCCAAAAGCGGCTGCTAAGGCCGCTTTTGTCGTCTTCGGCGTTGAGGAGCTTCTATGGGCGTGATGCGCCAGTACGAACTGGTGGAGCGGGTGAAATCCTACGATCCGGCGGCGGACGAGGATGCGCTCAATCGCGCCTACGTGTACGCGATGAAGATGCACGGCAGCCAGATTCGCGAGAGCGGCGACCCGTACTTCTCCCATCCGATCGAAGTCGCGGGCATCCTCACCAAGTACCGGCTCGACACCGCCTCGATCATCACCGGGCTGCTGCACGACACCATCGAAGACACCCCGGCCTCGATGGCGGACATCAAGGAGCTGTTCGGCGACGACGTCGCACACCTCGTCGACGGCGTGACCAAGCTCACCCGGATCCAGCTCCAGTCCGACCAAACCAAGCAGGCCGAAAACTTCCGCAAGTTCGTACTGGCGATGAGCGAGGACATCCGCGTCCTCCTGGTCAAGCTCGCCGACCGCACCCACAACATGCGTACCCTGCACTTCGTCAAGTCGCCGGAGAAGCGCCGCCGCATCGCCCTCGAGACGATGGAAATCTATGCGCCGCTCGCCGAGCGCATCGGCTTGCAGGAGATCAAGTCCGAGCTCGAGGACCTGGCGTTCTCCGAGCTCCACACCGACGCGCGACAGTCGATCATCACCCGCCTGTCGTTCCTGCGCGAGCAGGGGACCGCGCTGATCGACACCGTGATCGAGGAACTCCGCACCACGCTCGAAAACAGCGGTGTGATCGCCAACGTCACCGGCCGCGAAAAGACGCCGTATTCGATCTGGCGCAAGATGCAGCGCAAGGACGTCGGCTTCGAGCAGCTGTCCGACATCATGGCGTTTCGCATCCTCGTCGACAATCTCGAGGACTGTTACCGCGCGCTCGGCATCATCCACAGCCAGTACCCGATGGTGCCGGGACGGTTCAAGGACTACATCTCGACGCCGAAGCCCAACGGCTACCAGTGTCTGCACACCGGCGTGATCGGCCCGCAGCGCCACCGCATCGAGGTGCAGATCCGCACCCGCGAGATGCACGCGGTCAACGAGTTGGGCGTCGCCGCGCACTGGCAGTACAAGCAGGGCCACAGCCACGACGGCAAGCAATTCCGTTGGTTGCGGGAGCTTGTTGAGACATTGGATCATGCGTCGAGCCCCGAGGAGTTCCTCGATAACACCCGGCTCGAAATGTACGCGGACCAGGTGTTCTGCTTCACCCCGAAGGGCGACCTGATCTCGCTGCCGAGCGGCTCGACGCCGGTTGACTTCGCCTACGCGGTGCACACCGCGGTCGGCGACCACTGCGTCGGCGCCAAGGTCAACGGCCGCATCGTCACCCTGCGCGCCGAGCTGAAGAACGGCGACCAGGTCGAAATCGTCACCTCGAAGTCGCAGCACCCGTCGCAGGAATGGGAACGCTTCGTCGTCACCGCCAAGGCGCGCACGCGGATCCGCCGTTTCGTGCGCACCCAGCAGCGCGAGCAATACCTCGAACTCGGGCGCCAGATTCTCGAACGCGCCTTCCGTCAGGCGGGCGTCGAGCTTTCGGAAAAGGGCCTGGAAGGCTGCCTGAAGCAGTTCAAGGTCGGCAGCGCGGACGACCTGCGCGCGATCGTCGGCGAGGGCAACGTCTCGGGCCGCGAAGTGGTGCAGGCGGTCTATCCGGAACTCAAGGACCAGCCCAAGGCCGACAAGGTCGTGCCGATGGCGCGGGCCCGGACCAAGCCGAAGCCGGGCGCGGCGCTGCCGATCAAGGGCCTGATCCCGGGCATGGCGATCCACTTCGCGCAGTGCTGCCACCCGCTGCCGGGCGACCGGATCGTCGGGATCGTCTCCACCGGCAAGGGCGTGACGGTGCACACTATCGATTGCCCGACGCTGGAGCGCCTCGCCGAAGAGCCGGAACGCTGGCTCGACATCTCGTGGGACGACGACACCGCCGCCGAAACCCATATCGGCCGGGTCAAGCTGATCCTCACCAACGAGCCCTCGGCCCTCGGCACGCTGACGATGCTGATCGCGCAGAACAACGGCAACATCGTCAACCTCAAGATCGTCAACCGCTCGAAGGCGTTCTTCGAGGTGATGGTCGACGTCGAAGTGCGCGATGTCCGTCACCTCACCAACATCATCGCCGCCCTGCGCGCGACCTCGGTGATCAGCGCCGTGGAACGCGCGCGCAACTGAAGGACTGAAGCCGTGAAGACCCCCGAACCTCTCCGTCTCGGCGTCAACATCGATCACGTCGCGACGGTGCGCAACGCGCGCGGTGGCGGGGTGCCGGATCCGGTGCGCGCGGCGAAGCTCGCGATCGCTGCGGGGGCGAACGGCATCACCGCGCACCTGCGCGAGGACCGCCGCCACATTCGCGACGACGACATGATCCGCCTGATGGCAGAGATCGCAGCCCCCCTCAACATGGAAATGGCAGCAACGCCCGAGATGGTGAGGATCGCACTCGGCCTGAAGCCGCATGCGTGTTGCCTGGTGCCGGAAAAGCGCGAGGAGCGCACCACTGAGGGCGGCCTCAACGTGACCGGCGCTTCCGCGTATCTCGCCGAGGCGGTCGCGGCGCTCGGCGCGGGGGGAATCCGGGTGTCGCTGTTCATCGAGCCGGACCCGAAGGTTCTGGACGCGGCCAAGGCGCTCGGCGCGCCGGTGGTCGAGCTGCACACCGGCGCCTATTGCGAAGCGAACGGCGCCGCGCGCGCGGCGGAATTGCAGCGCATCGTCGCGGCGGCGGCGCATGCCGAGGCGATCGGCCTCGAATGCCACGCCGGGCACGGCCTCGACTACGACACCGTCGGCGCGATCGCGGCGATCCCGTCGATCCGCGAACTCAACATCGGTCACTTCCTCATCGGCGAGGCGATCTTCGTCGGCCTCGAAGCGTCGATCGAGGGCATGCGCAGCCGCATGGACCGGGCACGGGCGGGGCAGGCGGCGTGATCCTCGGCATCGGCAACGACCTCACCAACATCACCCGGATCGAAGCCACGCTCGCCCGCTTCGGCGAGCGCTTCCTCGACCGCATCTTCACCCCGGTCGAGCGCGCCAAGGCGGAGCGCCGCAAGGGCGTGCCGCAAGTCTACGCCGCGACCCTGGCGAAACGGTTCGCCGCCAAGGAGGCCTGTTCCAAGGCGCTCGGCACCGGCTTCCGCCGCGGCATCTTCTGGCGCGATATCGGCGTGGTCAACGCGCCGTCGGGGCAACCGACGATCCTTTTGACCGGCGGCGCGGCGACGCGCCTAGCTGCGATGACGCCTGCCGGGCACCTCGCGACGGTGCATCTGACGATGACCGACGACCATCCCTGGGCCGAGGCGATGGTGATCATCGAGGCAGTGCCGAGCCCATAGGTTTCATCACGTTTTGGGCCTGCCGACTTGACAGCGAGGCGGCGACCCGGTCTTATCGCGGCGGCGGTTGCCGTTTATTTCATCGGAAAAGAATTCGAGGACGGTTTGAAAACCTACAGCAAGAGCCGCAAGCCCGGCGGGTTCTGGGAATCGTTTCGGACCGTCGCCTACGCAATCCTGATCGCAGTCGGCGTGCGCACTTTCGCCTACGAGCCGTTCAACATTCCTTCGGGTTCGATGTTCCCGACGGTTCTGGTCGGCGACTACTTGTTCGTTTCCAAATTGTCCTATGGTTACAGCCGCTATTCGCTGCCGTATTCCATACCGTTGTTCTCAGGCCGGATTTTCGCGAGCGAGCCGGAGCGCGGCGACGTGGTGGTGTTCCGCCACCCGCGCGAAGCCGACGTCAACTACATCAAGCGCCTCGTCGGGCTGCCCGGCGACCGCATCCAGGTGATCGACGGCATCCTCAACATCAACGGCGTGCCGGTGCAGCGCCGCCGCATCGAGGATTTCGTCTACGTCGACGCCGACGGCAGCACGCACCGCATCCCGCAGTATATCGAGACCCTGCCCGGCGGGCGCGAGCACCGGATTCTCGAGGAATCCGACGACAAGCCGTTCGACAACACCCGGGAATACGTGGTGCCGCCCGGCCATTACTTCATGATGGGCGACAACCGCGACAACTCGGTGGATAGCCGCCGCGCGGTGGGCTACGTGCCCGAGGAAAACCTGATCGGGCGGGCGACCGTGGTATTCTTCTCTCACGAGGCCGACGTGCATTGGTGGGAGTTCTGGAAATGGCCGACTTCGATCCGCTACGGACGGCTGTTGCAGTCCGTCGATTGATGACCCTCGATCCGGCGGGGCGCGCCCCGCGATGACCGACACCAGATCCGATCCGCGTCTCGCGGCGCTGCAGGACCGCCTCGGCCACACCTTTGCCGACGGCGGTTTGTTGCGCGACGCGCTCACCCACCCGAGCCTCTCCGCGGGTGCGGGGCGGCGGCGTGCGTCGAGCGGCGCCTCGCCCTACGAACGCCTGGAGTTCCTCGGCGACCGCGTGGTCGGCCTCGCGGTCGCGGAAATGCTCTGGCGGCGCTTCCCCGACGAACCGGAAGGCGACCTGTCGCGCCGCTTCACCGCGCTCGTCAGCCAGGAACCGATGGCCGAGATCGGCCTCGAACTCGGCCTCGATTCCGCGCTGATGCTCTGCGCGGGGACCGAAAAGGATAACGGCCGCTCCAATCCCTCGATCCTCGCGGATGCGTGCGAGGCGGTGATCGGGGCGGTATTTGCCGACGCAGGGTTCACGCCCGCGCGGGCCTTGGTGGAACGCCTGTGGTCGGCTAGGATCGACAGAACCGCCAGGCCGCCGCGCGACGCCAAGACCGCGTTGCAGGAATGGGCGCAGGGGCGGGGACTGCCGCTGCCTGAATATTCGGTGATCTCGCAGGAAGGACCGTCGCACGCGCCGGTCTTCCGCATCCGGGTCGCCGTCGCGGAAGCGGGATCGGCCGAGGCCGAGGGTGCATCCAAACGCAATGCCGAGCGCGCGGCCGCCGCGTCGCTGCTGGCCGACATCAACGCAAAGGACACGGCTTAACTTGACCGAAGACACCCATCCGGAACTCTCCACGCCCCGCTGCGGCTTCGTCGCGGTCCTGGGCGCGCCCAACGCGGGCAAGTCGACGCTGGTGAACGCCGCCGTCGGCAGCAAGGTCTCGATCGTCACCCACAAGGTCCAGACCACCCGCGCGCGGGTGCGCGGCATCGCGCTCCACGGCGAAAGCCAGATCGTCTTCGTCGACACCCCCGGCATCTTCGCGCCGCGCCGCCGCCTCGACCGCGCGATGGTCGCCGCCGCCTGGAGCGAGGCGCAGGACGCCGACGTGGTGATGCTCCTGATCGACAGCGAGCGCGGCTTCACCGGCGACGTCGTGGCGATCGTCGAGAAGATCAAGGCGGCGCGCCCGCGCCATCTTTATCTGGTGCTCAACAAGATCGACCTGGTGCCGCGCGAGAACCTCCTCGACCTTACCCAGAAGGTCAATGCGGTGCTCGAGTTCGACCGCACCTTCATGATTTCCGCCCACAAGAACGACGGCGTCGAAGCCATCCTCGACACCATTGCGGCGGTTCTGCCGGAAGGCCCGTGGCTGTTCGCCGACGACCAGCTCTCCGACATGCCGAACCGCCTGCTCGCCGCCGAGATCACCCGCGAACAGGTGTTCCTGCAATTGCACCAGGAACTCCCGTACGCGATGACGGTGGAAACCGAGAAGTGGGAAGACTGCGAGGACGGCAGCGTCCGCATCGACCAGACGATCTACGTCCAGCGCGACGGCCAGAAGTCGATCGTGCTCGGCAAGGGTGGCAGTCGGATCAAGGGGATCGGCTCGGCGGCGCGCCGCGAGCTCGAAGAGCTGCTGGAATGCAAGGTGCACCTGTTCCTGTTCGTCAAGGTGCGCGACAACTGGCTCGACGATCCAGAGCGCTACCGCGACTGGGGCCTGGACTTCAACGCCTGATCGGACCGGACGGCATGATCGAGTGGAGCGATACCGCGATCCTCCTCGGGCGACGCCGTCACGGTGAAACCGACGTCATCGTCACCGCCCTGACCCGCACGCACGGCCGC
>LUYR01000049.1 GCA_001603335.1 Rhodospirillales bacterium Alpha_05
ACCTGGATCAGCGCGGTCGCGGCGCGGTCGGGGTATTCCGGCGTGCCGAGGTGCAGGGTTTGCAGGCGCGGTGCGGCGGTGGCGCCGTCGAGCAGGGCGAACGCCGCCTCGCCCGGGTGCGCAGCGATCTTGCAGCCGCAATGGAACGAGAGGAATTGCCGGACGTCGGGGGTATCGAGCGGGCGGTCGAGCCAGACCACGGTTTCGACGTCGAGGAGCGCAAGGCACAACGCGGCGGTGGTGGGGTAGAGCGGCTCCGGCGCGATCGAGAGCAGGCCGCGCAGGTCCTGCGCACGTCCGGGGTAGCTCACCGCCGCGAGCAATTTGCGGAAGCAACGTTGCGCGTCGCGCACCGGGTCGGCGAAGCCGGGCGAGGGGATGTGCGGCCGCGCCGCGTTGCCGGAGGTCGGGAAGGGGATCATGTCAATCTCCGCGGACCATGGTGAAGAAGTCGACCCGCGTAGCCGCGGTCTTGCGATCTTCCTGGGCGTCCTTTGCCGCCAAGGCCGCGGCGAGCGGCGTCAGCAGCATGCGCTCGATCTCGGGCGCGCTTTCCGGGCGCTGCATCAGCGCGTCGACCAGCGCCGCCGCTCGCGCCTTGCGCCGGTCGCGTCCGGCGACGTAGGCATGGCCGACGGTGCCGTCAGCGAGCGCGAGAGCACAGCGGGTCACCGGCATTTCGCCGAGGTTGAACGGTGCGCCGCCACCACCGATGCGGCCTTGCACCATCACCATGCCGGTCTCCGGCGGGCGCAGCCGATTGGCATCGGCTTCCAGCGCGTCGGCGGGGAGGGCGGCCTCGAGAACCGCGGTATCCGCCAGGGCGCAAAGGCGCATCCAGCGCTTTCGCGCGGCGTGGGGATCGGATGTAGACATCTTCGGGGACATGTCCAACCTTTGTCTAGACAACATGGCGTTATGCTAGTACAGTCCGGGCAAGTTGGGAAACCCCGATTTCGTGAAGCTTTTATGGGGGTACCATGAAGCCCGAAGAGAACACGCCGTCATCCGCGCTTCAGGCGGGCCCGGTGAGCCGCGACGGCAGCGAGCCGCTCTGGCGTCAGGTCGAGGCGGCACTCACGCAGGCGATCCGCTCCGGCGCGATCAAACCCGGCATGCAGCTCCCCACCGAGTTCACCCTGGCGGCGCAGTTCGCGGTCAACCGCCACACCATCCGCCGTGCGCTCGCCAATCTCGAGGCCGAGAGTCTGATCCGGGTGGAGCGGGGGCGCGGCACCTTCGTCCACGAAAACGTGATCGATTATCAGGTTTCGAAGCGCACCCGGTTTTCCGAGAACCTCCGCCGCCAGAACCGCGAACCCTCGGGGGCGATCCTCGACTGCGGCGAACGGCCCGCGCCCCTTTTCGTGGCGCGGGCGCTGGGGTTGGATGAGGGCGAAGCGACGATCTGGATGCGGCATCTCTCCCATGCCGACGGACGACCGGTGAGCCTCGCCGACCATTACTTCCCGCAGCGGCGCTTCGAGGGCTTCCTCGACATCTACCGCCAGCGCAAGTCGATCACCGCCACCCACGCCTATTTCGGCGTGTTCGACTACATCCGCAAAAGCACGCGGATCACCGCGCGGATGCCGACGGTGGAAGAGGCGGAGCTGTTGAAGCAGCCGAAAAACCGCCCGGTGCTGGTGACCGAAGCGCTCAATATCGATACCGAAGGTATTCCGATAGAGTACGGCGCCACCGCATTTAATGGCGAGATCGTTCAGCTCGTGGTGAGCAGCGACGACCCCTAGGGCGGAAGGCGTCGGCAAACTTTTGTCGCCGTGCAGGCTTTTAAGTCCGTGGGCCGCGCTCCATATCGAGGAGCCAGATCCTCTTCCAAATGCCGGACGCGAGAACGGCCTTCCACGGATGAGCGCGAGAATGCCGGACGACGTTCTCTCGATAGTGTTGGACAACTGCTTCGACGGGGTTTACCGCGTCGATCGCAACCGCCGCATCATCTCGTGGAATCCGGCGGCCGAGGCGATCACGGGCTATTCCGCCGCAGACGTGATCGGCCATTCGTGCGCCGACAACATCCTCCAGCACGTCGACCACGACGGCTACAGCGCCTGCTCCACCGACTGCCCGCTCGCCGACGCGCTCGCCACCGGTTGCACGGGCGAGCGCCGCCTGTACCTGCACCACAAGCTCGGCCATCGCCTACCGGTGATGTTGCGTTGCGCTCCGCTGCGCGACGAGCGCGGCGCGGTCGTCGGTGCGGTCGAGATCTTCCGTTCGCTCGCGGCGGAAGATATCCGCCTGCGCGAGATCGAGCGCTTGAAGGAAGCGACGATGACCGACCATCTCACCGGCATCGGCAACCGCCGCTATGGCGACATCGTCCTCTCCAACCTGTTCGAGAACGACTGGACGCGACCGACCGCGATCGGCGTCGCCCTGATCGACATCGACAACTTCAAGCTGGTCAACGACACCTACGGGCACTCGACGGGCGACCGCCTGCTGCAACTCGTGGCCAAGACCCTGCGCACCACGCTCAGGCCCCGCGACGTGCTCTCGCGCTGGGGTGGGGAGGAGTTTCTCGCGGCCCTCCCGGCGATCACCGCCGACGCTCTGGAGGCGGTCCTCGAGCGGATGCGGGCGCTGGTGGAATCCACCTGGATCGATTGCGAGGACGGCCGCCTACAGGTGACGATCTCGGTGGGGGCGGTGCTGGTGTACGCCAGCGAGCCGCTCGAAACCGTGCTCGGCCGGGCGGACGCACTGCTCTACCGCGCCAAGGAAGCGGGGCGCAACCGGGTGGTGGTGGATGCCGGGGCGGTCTCACCCAAAGTCGCCGCGCCTATTCCCCCGGCGGCTCAGCGATCTGTTCCCAACCGTTGATGCCGTAGCCTTCGAGCGGCTGGAAGCGCTGCTTGTAGGCCATCTTGCGGCTCTCCGCGATCCAGTAGCCGAGATAAAGATAGGGCAGCCCGAGGGTGCGGCAGGCATCGATCAGGCTCAGCACCACGAAGCTGCCGAGGCTGCGCTGCGCTTCGTCCGGGCGATAGAACGAATACACCGCCGAGAGTCCGTCATCCATCACGTCGGTGAGCACCGCTGCGGCGAGCGTGTCGTCGGGCGCGCGGAACTCGTAGAGCAGGGTCTGGATCGGGCTGTCCTCGATCATCGCGCGATATTCGTGGAATTCCATCGACGCCATGTCGCCGCCCGCGTGGCGGGTTTCCTGATATTTCAGGAACAGCCGGTGTTGCTCGCCGGTGGCGCGCGGCGGGCAGGGCGTGGTGGTGAGGTCGGCGTTCGCGCGGCGGATGCGGCGGAAGCTCTTGGTGTCGACGAACCCATCGCTCGCAATCCGTACCGGCACGCAGGCGGAGCACCCGGGGCAAGCGGGCGCATAGGCGATGGCGTGGCTCCGCCGGAAGCCGGAACGCGACAAAACCTCGTGGAACCGCACCGGATCGCCTTGCGACAACTCGGTGACCACCTTGCGCTCCAGCCGGTTCGGCAGATACGGGCAGGGGGCGGGCGCGGTGGTGTGGAACACGTAGGAATCGGTTCGGAAACTTTTCATGGCGCCTCAAATCGGGTTGGGCGCGCGGTGCGGTCCATCGCCTCGACCCGAGGCAGGCTTATCGGGTCAAACCGAGAGACTTGGGCGTCGCCCGCTCTTTTTCGGCGTTGGCGATGCTGTCGCGCAGCAGCACGATGCTGATTCGTCGATTCTGGGGATTGTTGAGGTCTTCTGCAACCAGGGGATCCATATCGGCACGACCGCCGACCCGCTGCACCCGCTTTTCCGGGAAGCCCATTTCCACCAGCGCACGCCTGGAGGCGAGGGCGCGGTCGGCGGAAAGCTCCCAGTTGCCGTAGCCGTTGGGGTCGGCGTACTTGGTCGAATCGGTATGTCCGGCGATCGCCACCTGCTTCGGCACGTCCTTGATCGCGGTGGCGACAAGGCCGAGCAGCTTGCGCATGTTCGGGTTCATCCGGCTCGAGCCCGAGGGGAACATCGCCGTGCCGTCCTGGTCGACGATCTGGATCCGCAGGCCTTCCGGGGTGTTGTCGATGAGCAGGTTCTTGGCAAGGGCGCGCAGCTCGGGGATGCCGCCGACGGCCTCGCGGATCTCCTCGGCGGTCTGTTCGAACTGCTGCTGCTCCTTCTCTGCCTGTGCCTTCTGAAGGTCTTCCTGATCAACGGGTTGGGTCTGGTCGTTCTCACCGTTGTTGAAGGTCGGCGGCGGCAGCGTGGGGGTGAACGATGAGCTGGAGTTGCTGGTGAGCACGCCTTCGCCGATCACCTTGCCGCCGAGCATGCCACCCGCGCCGCTCTTGCTGGTCGAGGCGGTGGTCGGTGCGAAGTAGTCGGCGAGCCCCTGGAGCTGCTTCTCGGTCACCGCGTTCAGCAGCCACATCAGCAGGAAGAACGCCATCATCGCGGTCATGAAGTCGGCGTAGGCGATTTTCCACGCGCCACCGTGGTGGCCGTGCCCGCCCTTCTTGATGATCTTCTTGATGATCGGTTTTTTGCCGTCTTCCGCCATGCGGTCCTCGATGTGCGCCGCGCTCTACGCGGGCGATGCGGGTCAGGCTCCGCCGGCGTCGGACCCGGCGTTGCTGATCGCTTCTTCGACTTCCTGGAAGCTCGGCCGCACATGCGGCGGAAGCACCTTGCGCGCGAACTCCACCGACACCTGCGGTGCATATCCCTGCATGTGGGCGAGAATCGCGGTGCGAATCGACTTGTAAAAATCGGTTTCCGCCGCGTAGGTGATGTCGAGCGAACGCCCGATCGGGCCGACGAAGCCGTAGGCGATGAGCACGCCGGCGAAGGTGCCGACGAGTGCGCCACCGATCAGGTGACCGAGAATTTCCGGTGGCTCGGAGATCGAACCCATGGTGTGAATCACGCCCAGCACCGCCGCGACGATACCGAGCGCGGGGGTTCCGTCGGCGATGTTGGTGATCGCGCCGGAGACCTGGGTGAGTTCGTGGTGATGCGCCTCGATTTCCGCGTCGATGATCGTTTCGACCTCATTGGCATTATTCGTGCCGAGAGTGAGCAGACGCAGATAGTCGCAGAGGAAGGCGAGGGCGTGATGATCCTTCGAGAACGCAGGATAGGCGGTAAAGATCGGGCTTTCGTCCGGCTTTTCGACGTGGCTTTCCAGCGCCAGATCGCCCTTGGTCTTGGCGAGGCGGAAGATCTGGTAAAGCATCGTCATCAGTTCGAGGTAGGACTTCTTGGTGTGGGGCGAGCCCTTGAGGAGCGTGCCGAAGCATTTCGCCGTGCTGGCGATGACGCTCTTGGGGTTGCCGACGAAGAACGAGCCGATTGCGGCGCCGAAGATGATGATGAATTCGGACGGCTGATACAGGACCGAAAGATGGCCCCCGACCATGAGATAGCCGCCTAGCACGCAGCCGATAACCGTCACGAACCCGATAATGACAAACATATTCCCCCCGCGACGCCAAGGATCGGCGCCAGTCGGCCGTGCCACGACACCCTAGTTTATCGCCAACGGAGCCGGTTCAAGTCAAGGTAATGGACAAAAAATCGGCGAGAACGAGGGCAGGCGTGCAATCGTGAGACGTGGCCGGGACGCAAAACCGGCGGGTTTTTCGCCTCAACGGCCGTCTTGCGTGCTCGACGAGAGAATCCGAGCGGGGAATCCTGCGGCGCTAAGCACTTGGACAAGATTCGCGACGTGGTCGAAGCCCATCGTCTCGACCAGCACGTCGAGCTCGGTCATCTTCACCGAGACATCGAGGAACAGCCGCTGGTGGTGGACCTCGACGATGTTCGCGCCCGCCTCGCCGATCACCGCGGTGACCCGCGCGAGCGAGCCCGGCTGGTCGGGAATGCCGATGCGAAGCCGGGTGAGGCGACCCTCGCGCGCCAGCCCGCGCATCAGGATGGTGGCGAGCAGGGCGGGGTCGATGTTGCCGCCCGAGATCACCAGCACCACGGTCTTGCCCGCGAAGCGCGCGTGGTTCTGCAGCAGCGCCGCCACCGGCGACGCGCCCGCGCCCTCGGCGATCATCTTGTGGTTCGAGAACAGCACCTCGACGCCCTGCTCGATCGCGGACTCGTTGACGGTGTGGATGTCGCGCAGCAGCGCCTCGCAGATCGTGCGGGTGAGCTTGCCGGGTTTCTTCACCGCGATGCCCTCGGCGAGGGTGTGGCCGCCGATCGCGCCGCCGAAGCCCGAGATCGCGCCGCTCATCGCTGCGTAGTTGTAGGCCTGCACACCGTCGATCACCACTTGCGGCTTGAGCGCGCGGATCGCGGTGGCGACGCCCGAGATCAGTCCGCCGCCGCCGATCGGCGCGATCACCGCGTCGACCTCGGGGCAATCCTCGAGGATTTCGATGCCGATCGTGCCCTGTCCCGCGATCACCAGCGGATCGTCGAAGGGATGGACCACGGTGAGCTTCTTCTGCGAGGCGAAGTCGAGGGCGAATTCCTCGGATTCCGAATAGCTTTCGCCGAAGCGCACCACCGTCGCGCCGAGCGCCTCGGTGCGCTGGATCTTGGTCATCGGCGTGCCGACGGGCATCACGATGGTGGCGGGGATGCCGAGCTTGCCCGCGTGCCAAGCCACGCCCTGGGCATGGTTGCCGGCCGAAACCGCGATCACGCCTGCGCGCCGTGCTTCCGGCGGCAGGCTGACGAGCTTGGTCAGCGCACCGCGCGCCTTGAAGGCGCCGGTGAGCTGGAGATTTTCGAGCTTCAGCCGGACGTCCACCCCGGTCATGTCGGAAAGCGCGGGCGCGGCGATCAGGGGCGTGCGGACGATGTGGCCCTTGAGCTGCGCCTGGGCTTCGCGAATGGTGTCGAGGGTGACGAGGCTGTTGATCGGCATGGGGTTAGGAGGCCTTTTTGAGCCGTTGCACGGCTTTGCATGCGGAACCAGTGATGATGTCGTCGGCGCGGGCGACGTTGCCCGCGCCGAGGCGCTACGACGTCGGGAGATCGGTGTTATCCGAGTCGCGATTGGGAACGCACGGCGGCCGGAGCAGTTCGCCGGCCGCGACGGATGCTGCGGTCACGCTTTCTCCAATGCTTGCTCGAGATCGGCAAGGATATCATCGATGTGCTCGATACCGATCGACAAGCGTACATACCCCTCGGACACCCCCGAGGCAAGCTGCTCCTCGGCGGAGAGCTGCGCGTGGGTGGTCGTGGCGGGGTGGATCGCAAGGCTGCGCGCGTCGCCGATGTTGGCGACGTGGTAGAACATTTCGAGCGCATCGATGAACGCGCGCCCGGCCTCCAGGCCGCCCTTCAGTTCGAAGCCGAGCAGGGCGCCGAAGCCACCTTTCAGATAGGCGTCGGCGCGCTGGCGGGCATAGCCGGTCTGCACCGACGGATGGATCACCGCGGCGACCTTGGGGTGGGTGGAGAGATAGGCGGCCACCGCGGTGGCGTTCTCGCAGTGCGCGCGCATCCGGAGCGGCAGGGTTTCGAGGCCCTGGATGTGGAGAAAGGCGTTGAACGGCGTGGTCGCCGCGCCGATATCGCGCAGGAGGGTGACGCGCATCTTGAGGATGTAGGCGATCGGCCCCAAGGGCTTCACCGCCTCGGTCCAGACCGCGCCGTGATAGCTCGGATCGGGCAGGTTGAGCAGCGGGAAGCGCTGGGCATTGGCCTCCCAGTCGAAGTTGCCGCCGTCGACGACGAGACCGCCGATCGAGGTGCCGTGACCGCCGATGTACTTGGTCGAGGAATAGATCACCACCGCCGCGCCGTGGTCGAGGGGGCGGCAGAGGATCGGCGCCGCGGTGTTGTCGACGATCAGCGGCACGCCGAGCTTGCGGCCGATCGCCGCGACCTCGCCGATCGGAAACACCTTGAGCTTGGGGTTCGGCAGGGTTTCGGCGTAGTAGGCGCGGGTGCGGTCGTCGGTGGCGCGGGCGAAGGCCTCGGGATCCTTCGGATCGACGAAACGCGCCTCGATGCCCATCTGCTTGAAGGTGTGCGCAAACAGGTTCCAGGTGCCGCCGTAGAGGTCGGTGGACGTGACGAAGTTGTCGCCCGCCTGCGCGACGTTAAGGATCGCGAACGCGCTCGCGGCCTGCCCGGAGGACAGCGCCAGCGCCGCGACGCCGCCTTCGAGCGCGGCGATCCGCTGCTCCAGCGCGTCGTGGGTCGGGTTCATCAGCCGCGTATAAATGTTGCCGAGTTCGCGCAATCCGAAGAGATTGGCGGCGTGTTCGGCGTCGTCGAACTGGTAGGAGGTGGTCTGGTAGATCGGCACCGCGACCGCGTTGGTGGCCGGGTCCTTGCGGAAGCCCCCGTGAAGGGCGATCGTCTCGGGATGGCGGGAGGACGTGGTCATGGCGGCAGTCCTGATAAGTTGCAGAGGGTCTTCGATAAGGGCATGAAGGTGCGGCGATCGTCAAGATAAACCAAGACTTGGTGGTATAAATTTTGATACTACCGCGAATTCGTGTGAATAGTCCCTTGCGGTGCGGTCGAACGTATGTGGCAGGCCCGAAGCAGGGCCGGAGAGGTGGCCTCGATGGCGGAAGTGTTCTTTGAGTTTGTACGAGTCGGCAATTCGGTCAAGGTGACCGCGATCGATGCAAAAACCGGCAAGGAAGCGGTGATCGTCGGCGTGCCGACGCTGTCGCGCTATTCCTTGGAGCAGGCGGCGCTCCGCAAGCTCCAGCGCCTGCTGGCAAAGCCCGAGAGCTGAATGCCAGAGCGGCGCCGCTCGAAAAGCGGCGCCGCGGCAACGTCGTCTCCGAAAGCGGGGAGGCGGGTCCGGGATTCCGATGCGGTTGCGCTCAGATCTTGCTCTTGCGGCCGAGGCCGATCTTTTTCGCAAACTCGGAGCGCTGCGACGCGTAATTGGGCGCGACGATCGGGTAATCGGCCGGAAGTCCCCACTTGGCTTTGTATTCGTCGGGGGTCATGCCGTAGTTGGTGCGCAGATGACGCTTCAACATCTTCAGCTTCTTGCCGTCTTCGAGGCAGATCAGATAGTCCGGGGTCACGGACTTCTTGACCGGTACGGCGGGCTTCGGGGCTTCTTCCCGGATTTCGGCCGTGGTGCCGCTCAGAGACTCGAGGGTCCCGTAAACCGTACGGATCACCTCGGTAATCTGCGCCGACGGAAGCGGGTTGTTGCTCACGTACGCTGACACAATGTCGACCGCCATCTTCATCACGTTGTCTTTTTGGGCGTTATCATTGGGCGTGCCGGACATGGTTCTTGAACTCCACAACGTTTGGATGGGCGAGGCGAAAAAATGTCATCGTTCCGAATAGGTGTCAATTCCATCTTGTGCGCTAGGCAATATTCATATGGTCAAGCGCTTCAGATATGAAAATATTACATCCCATGATGGCGAACTCGACCCACCTATGTGTGTGATGTATCGCATTGCGACTTGTCGAGCTAGCGGGATGGTTGTTCTTCATATGCAGTTTTTGCGCGAATAAAGGTACGGCGTCGGTGAGGAAGCTCCCATAGGTAGCATTTCCCGATCATCCGTACGTGATAGTAGCACAATCGCTGGGGCTTTACCATGAACGCGGCAGGGGAAACCCGGTAACGTCGGCGTCTGCTGGCAATCCGCCACAACATATGGTATGCCACTTGCGGCATGTCGATTTTTTCGCGTGCTTTTATATGACACGAGACACGCACAACCGTGACGAAGACCGAGAAGAGGGCGAGTGTTGGAGAAGTCTGAGGCAGTCGATATGAAGGCAATTGTTGCGATCGCATGCGATCACGGTGGCCTCGAATTGAAAACCGCGTTGAAAGCGGAGCTGGAAGCCGCCGGGCGAACCGTGCTCGATCTCGGCGTCAACGACACGACGTCGGTGGATTATCCCGACTACGCTGATCGGGTAGCCGACGCGTTGAAGGCGGGCGCGGCCGGGCTCGGCGTTCTCGTCTGCGGCAGCGGCATCGGCATCAGCATCGCCGCCAATCGCCACGCGCACGTGCGCGCCGCCCTGGTCCACGACGCCTACACCGCGCGGATGAGCCGCCAGCACAACGACGCCAACGTGATCGTCTTCGGCGGTCGGGTGATCGGCGAGGAAGTCGCGAAGGATTGCCTCAAGGTGTTCCTCGCCACCGAATTCGAAGGCGGGCGGCATCAGCGCCGCGTCGCCAAGCTCGGCCCCAAGGCCTGAGGGTTTCGCCGGGCTGTCCCGGCAGTGATATCTAGAGAAAGGTTTTGTCGATGGTTGATACCGGCGGTTTCTTCACCACGTCGCTCGCGGCGAGCGATCCCGATCTTGCGGCTGCGCTCGGCCACGAACTCACCCGCCAGCAGGGGCAGATCGAACTGATCGCCTCGGAGAACATCGTTTCGAGGGCGGTGCTTGAAGCGCAGGGTTCGGTTCTCACCAACAAGTATGCCGAGGGCTACGTCGGCAAGCGCTATTACGGCGGTTGCGAGTGCGTCGACATCGCCGAGCAGCTCGCGATGGATCGCGCCAAGGCGCTGTTCGGCGCCGAGTTCGTCAACGTGCAGCCGCATTCCGGCGCGCAGGCGAACTTCGCGGTGCTGATGGCGGCGGTGAAGCCCGGCGAAACCATCATGGGCCTGTCGCTCGACGCGGGCGGGCATCTCACCCACGGCGCGGCTCCGGCGGTTTCGGGCAAGTGGTTCAACGCGGTGCAGTACGGCGTCGACCGCGAGACCCATCGCATCGACATGGATGCCGTCGCCAAGATGGCGCGCGAGCACAAGCCGAAGCTGATCATCGCGGGCGGCTCCGCCTATCCGCGGGTGATCGACTTCGCCGCGTTCCGCGCCATCGCCGATGAAGTCGGCGCGTTGTTCATGGTCGACATGGCCCACTTCGCCGGTCTGGTGGCGGCGGGCGTGCATCCGAACCCGATGGAACACGCCCACGTCTGCACCACCACCACCCACAAGACCCTGCGCGGCCCGCGCGGCGGCATGATCCTCACCAACGACGAAGCCCTGGCGAAAAAGTTCAACTCGGCGATCTTCCCGGGTTCGCAGGGCGGCCCGCTGATGCACGTGATCGCCGCCAAGGCGGTCGCGTTCGGCGAGGCACTGACCCCGGCGTTCCGCGACTACGGGCGCCAGGTCGTCGACAACGCCCAGGCGCTCGCCAAGACCCTCAAGGCGCGTGGCCTCGATATCGTCTCGGGCGGAACCGACACCCACTTGATGCTCGTCGATTTGCGGCCGATGAAGCTCACCGGCAACGTCGCCGAGAAGGCGCTCGAGCGCGCCGGCATCACCTGCAACAAGAACGGCATTCCCTTCGACCCGGAAAAGCCGACGGTGACCTCGGGCATCCGCCTTGGCACCCCGGCGGCGACCTCGCGCGGCTTCGGCGTCGCCGAATTCGAGAAGGTCGGCCACATGATCTGCGACGTGCTCGAGGTTTTGCACCAGAATCCCGACGGCGACACGATGGTCGAGGCGCGTGTGCGCGGCGAGGTCGAGGCGCTGCTGGCGCAATTCCCGATCTATCCGGGCTTGTCCTACACCAGCTGAGACCCGCGCCGCAGCAAGCGGCGACGAAAAATAAAAGGGGGGAACGGCGCATGCGCTGTCCGTTTTGTGGAAACGAGGATACCCAGGTCAAGGATTCCCGTCCGACCGAAGACAATGCGGCGATCCGTCGCCGCCGTTCCTGCCCGAAGTGCAACTCGCGCTTCACCACCTTCGAGCGGGTGCAAATCCGCGAGCTTGCGGTGGTGAAGAAGGACGGACGGCGCACGCCGTTCGACCGCGACAAGCTCGCCCGTTCGATCCAGGTCGCGGTGCGCAAGCGCGCCGTCGATCCGGACCGTATCGAACGTCTCGTCACCGGGATTCAGCGCCGCCTGGAATCCTCCGGCGAGACCGAAGTTTCTTCCGACACGATCGGCGAGATGGTCATGGAGGCGCTCCTGACCCTCGATCCCGTCGCGTACATCCGCTTTGCGTCGGTCTACAAGAACTTCCGCGAAGTCAGCGACTTCGAGGAGCTTGTTGGAAAAATCGGTGAGCAAGAACATCCCTTCGGCGCTTGATCTCGACCGTCGTTTCATGGCCCACGCGCTGAACCTTGCGCGGCGAGGCCTCGGGCGGGTTTGGCCCAACCCGGCGGTCGGCTGCGTGCTCGTGGCGGAGGGCCGGGTGGTGGGCGAGGGGTGGACCCAGCCTGGCGGTCGGCCGCATGCCGAGCGCATCGCCCTCGATCATGCGGCCGAGCGGGCGCGCGGCGCCACCGCCTATGTTTCCCTCGAACCGTGCAGCCATCACGGCAAGACCCCGCCC
>LUYR01000050.1 GCA_001603335.1 Rhodospirillales bacterium Alpha_05
GGGCCCCAGACCCGCTAGGTTTGGTTTTTCGCGCGAAGCGCCTTAAAAATCCAATTGCGACAAGGGATAGCCGCTTCGCGGCGTAAAACAAAAGGGGGGCCGGGGCATCGCTCCGGGCGGGGAGCGGGGCGGCAGCCCCGCCGTATTTGTTTGGGGACGAGGCATATGGACGTTGTGACGCAGAGTGCGGAGTTGGACGATCTTCGCGAGACTTTCGGGTTTCTCGACGATTGGGAGGAGCGCTACGCCTACATCATCGACCTCGGCAAGGGTTTGCCGGAGATGGATGAGGCGCTCAAGACCGAGGCGACCAAGGTGCGCGGCTGCACCAGCCAGGTGTGGATGATCGGCCGCGAGCAGGCCGACGACGCGGGGCGGGTGCATCTTGAGATCGTCGCCGACAGCGACGCGCACATCGTCCGGGGGTTGATCCGGATTCTGACGATGCTCTATTCGGGGCGGTTGAAGTCGGAGATCGCGGCGATCGACGCCGAGGGGTTCCTGCACGAGCTGGGGCTCGACCAGCATTTGAGCCCAAGCCGTCGCAACGGCCTGTTCTCGATGGTGGAGCGGATTCGCGCGCTCGCCGCTAGTTGAGCAGCATCGACACCGGGGCGACGATTTCGCTCGGGATCGCCTCGCCCTTGCCGTAGAGGTAGCCCTGGGCGTAGTCGATGCCGCAGTCCTTGAGGAAATCCGCCTTAGTCTGGCTATCGATCATCTCGCCGACGGTCTGCACGCCGAGGGCGGAGCAGAACGAGCCCATCGCCCGCATGAATGCCCGCCCGCGCAGGGTGCCGATGGTGTTCTCGATCGCGGCGCCGTCGATTTTCACCACGTCCACCGCCATCGCGCCGAGGTAGTTGAAGCTCGCCGCGCCCGCGCCGAAGTCGTCGAGGCACACCGGCACGCCGCGGCCGCGCAGGTGCTGGACGTAGACGTCGGCGGCGTGGAGGTCTTCGACCCGCGCGGATTCGGTGAGCTCGATCATCAGCCGTTCCTTGACCCACGGCTTCTCGACCAGGAGCTCGTCGATGCGCTGGCGATAGATCGGGTTGAGCAAGGACTGCCCCGACATGTTCACCGCCATGCGGTAGGCCTTGTCGCGCCCGTGCGTTTCGAGCCACTGCACGGTCTTTTTGATCACCGCGAAGTCGAAGCTCGAGATCAGGCCGGTTTCCTCGGCGAAGCAGATGTAGCGATAGGGGGATTCGCCGAAGCGGCCGTTGAACCGGCTCAACACCTCGTAGTGGTGGATGCTCTGGTCCCTGAGGCTGACGATGGGCTGGAACACCACCGAGAAGTTCGAGTTCTCGACGGTGTCGCGGAACAGCGAGACGGTCTTGACCGCTTCTTCGGCGAATTCGGAGAAGTTCGCGTTGAGGGCGGAGAGGGTGAGGCCGGAACCCGCACTCTCCTTGAACTGGTTGATCGCGAAGACGATGCCCTTGGCGAGATCGCCGGGGTCGACTTCCTCCTGGCCCGCGATCGTCGCGGCGCGGACGTCGACGGCCTCCTGCCGGGTGATCTTTGCGAGCAGGCCCGCGAGTTCGGTGCGCAACGCTTCGATGTCGAGGTTGTCTTCGTGCACCAGGGCATATTTGCCGAGGCCCATGGTGCCGGTGTCCTCGTGTTCGAGGGCGTGGGCGTGGAGGAACGAGCTGATCGCGAGGCGGACGCTGCGCTGTTCGCCGCGTCCCATTTCGGCGAACAGGTTTTGCAGGCTGGGTATCGAAATCAGCGAAAGCTTGGCGTCGCGGCGGCGGGCGAGGGCTTCGTTGGCCATGTCGCAAAACGAATCCGCGTCGGCGAAACCGTCGCTGTAGCCCACCGCCTGGTCGAAGTGGGCATTCGGCATCAGCTTGATCGCGAGGAAGAAACGGCCGTTGCCGTCGTCGGTAAAGTAGCCTGCGATCTGGCAGACCTGGTCGGGGCCATCGTTGCGCGGCAGGGCGACGTAGAGGTCCTGGATCCGCCCGCCGAGACGCGCGCGGTTGAGCGTGGTGCGGAGGATGGTGCGGGTCGAGCCGCTGACCAGGGCGAGAAAGTCGATGCTCAGGATGTCGCTCGGCGTCTTGCCGAACAGCACCTCGGTCAGGCCGCCCGCGAAGACGATTTCAAACTCGGCGTCGAGCTCGATGAGGATATCGCCCCAGCAGAACGCGAGGGAGACGAAGCGCTCGTGTCGGGGGGGGAGCCGGTGAGTCACGGAAGCTCGCAGCGCCGCGCGGGGCTAGAAAAAGCGGCGCGTTCGATACGCGCCGCGACACCGGAAAAAAGTATTCCAGCCTTCATTGGATTACCGACCGGCAAAACCCAGCAGGGAGTCGATGTCGAGGAGGATCAGGAGTTCTTCCTCGAGTTGGATCACGCCCACCGAAATGCTGCGCCAACGCTGGTCCAGGGTGGTCGGATTGCGCTCGATGCGCTCGCTCGGCATGTTGATCACCGCGCCGACGGAATCGACCTTGAGGCTGTAGAGCTCGGCGCCCTGCTCGACGGTCACGCACATCGGCGTGGTGCCGGCCGGCGGCGGCTTCAAGCCCAGGCACTGGCGCACGTCGACGACGGTGACGATGCGGCCGCGGAGATTGATCGCGCCCGCGATTTCGGTCGGGGCGAGGGGAATGTGGGCGATCTTTTCGGGGATCAGGATATCCTGGACCCGCTCGACCGGGATGCCGAAAAGCTGCTTGGCCACGTAGATGGTGACGAACACCTGTTCGTCGGCGTGGGCGGCGGCGATCGCGCTGCGCCCGGGGGTCGTCGTCGTCAACTGGTTCATCGCGCCAAGACCATTCCGTTGATACCAAACCGAGACCATCCGACGGCGGAATTCCGCGCGGGACTAGCCGGTTTGATTACCCGTCAATGCGGTGCCTTTGTCAATCGGAAAGCGGGAAAACCGCCAAACGGCGCAGGGTGCTGGCGTCGAAAATTGTTGCGGGACACTGCCGCGATGTGCATTGATTTCCGCGCCAACGCGCTTTTCCAAGCGTCGTCCTCTCCTGTGGCGAAACGAAGCCGCGCCGAACACCGGGAAAACCCGGGGCGAGCGCCTATGTGATGATGGACAACGAGGAGTTTCTTTGAAAATGCAGATCGAACGGCCCTACGCGCTCTTCCTGGGTGATGCGCCGGATCAGCTGGCGGCGAAAACCGCGGGCGGCATCGCGACCTGGCGTCCCGAATGGTGCGTCGGTCAAGTCCGCCTGGACGGCTGCAAGGCCGACCTCGGCTTGGCGGACATGAGCGTCGCCGAAGCGGCGGCCAAGGGCGCCAAGACCCTGATCGTCGGTGTCGCCAACCGCGGCGGCGTGATCGGCGGCGCCTGGCTCAAGACCATTCTCGACGCCATGGATCTCGGCATGGATGTCGCCTCGGGGTTGCACCAGCGCCTCGTCGACATTCCCGAAATCAAGACCCATGCCGACAAGCTCGGTCGCCAGCTCTGGGATGTGCGTCACCCGACCGAGGACTTCCCCGTGGCTTCGGGCGAGCCCCGCACCGGCAAGCGCCTGCTCGCCGTCGGCACCGATTGCTCGGTCGGCAAGATGTACACCGCCCTCGCGCTGGAAAAGGAAATGAAGGCGCGCGGCATGAACGTCGACTTCCGCGCCACCGGCCAGACCGGCATCTTCATTGCCGGTTCCGGCGTGTCGATCGACGCGGTGGTCGCCGACTTCATCTCGGGCGCGGTCGAATGCCTCTCTCCGGCGAACGACCCCGATCACTGGGATATCGTCGAGGGCCAGGGCTCGCTGTTCCACGCCTCTTACGCGGGCGTCTCGCTCGGCCTGCTGCACGGCGCGCAGGCGGATGCGCTGGTGCTCTGCCACGATCCGGTGCGCGACCACATGCGCGGCCTGCCGGGCTACAAGCTGCCCGACATCAAGTCGTGCATGGACCTCAACCTCGTCCACGCCCGCCTCGTCAATCCGGAAGTCAAGTTCGTCGGCATCTGCCTCAATACCTCGGCGATGAAGCCGGAAGCCGCCGCGACGCTCAAGGACGAGCTGTCGAAGGCGTTCGGCCTGCCGTGCGTCGATCCGCTGAAAGACGGTGTCGGCGCAATCGTCGACAACCTCGCCTAAGGGGGGCGCACAGGCGATGCTCATTCTCGATGTCCAGCAGGAAAGCTGGCCGATCGCCGGGACTTTCTCGATCTCGCGGGGGTCTCGCACCTCCGCCGAGGTCGTGGTGGTCACCCTCACCGATCCGCGCAGCGGCAAGCGGGGGCGCGGCGAATGTGTGCCTTACGCGCGCTATGGCGAAAGCGTCGAGGGCGTCGCCGCGGAACTGAAGGCATTCGCCCCGGCGCTCGCGTCGGGGCGGATCGACCGCATCGCGTTGCAGGCGGCGATGCCTGCGGGCGCGGCGCGAAACGCGCTCGATTGCGCGTTCTGGGACCTCGAGGCCAAGGAACGTGGCCGACCGGCATGGGAACTCGCCGGGCTCGACCGCCCCGGCCCGCTGACCACCGCCGAAACCCTGAGCCTCGACACGCCGGAACGGATGGCGGCCCAGGCGATCTCGAAAGCCGGGTGCCCGCTGCTCAAGATCAAGCTCGGCTCGGAGGGGGCGCTCGCTCGGGTCGAGGCGATCCGCAAGGCGCGCCAGGACGCCACCTTGATCGTCGATGCCAACGAGGCGTTGCCGCCGGATGAACTGCTGCCGACGCTCGAAGCCCTCGCCGCGCTCGGCGTGGCGATGGTGGAGCAGCCGCTGCCTGTAGGCGAAGACGACCTCCTCGCCGAGATCGTTTCACCGATCCCGCTTTGCGCCGACGAATCCTCGCACACGGTCAAGGACATCCCGCGCCTCGCCAAGCTCTACAGCATGGTCAACGTCAAGCTCGACAAGACCGGCGGCCTGACCGAGGCGATGGCGATGGTCAAGGCCGCCGAGGAAGCTGGGTTGAAGCTGATGATCGGTTGCATGGTCGGCACGTCGCTCGGCATGGCGCCCGCCTATCTGCTCGGCTCGCGCGCCACCTACGTCGACCTCGATGGCCCGGTGATCCTCGCCAAGGATCGCGAGTTCGGACTGTCCTATTCCCATGGCCGGGTGCAGCCGCCGCTTCCCGATCTCTGGGGCTGAAGCCGCATCGCAACGAAAAAAACGCCGGGGCTTTCGCTCCGGCGTTTTTGCTTGGGCTCAGGGGTCGGTGAACACCGGCCCGGAACTCGGTTCGCGGTTTTCCTTCACCACCCGCTCGCGCACCTTGGCGACCTGGTCGGCCTTGACCGCCGGGGCCTGGTTGCCCCACGAGGAGCGGACGAACGTGGCGAGCTTGGCCACTTCGTCGTCGGAGAGACGCCAATCGAAGTTCGGCATCGCGAGGTCGGATTCGAGCTTCGGCGTCGAGGGCAGGCGCGCGCCCGCCAGGATCACGTTGATCATCCCCGCCGGGTCCTCGGCGTTGACCAGGGTGTTGTTGGCGAGCGGCGGGAACGCGGGCGGCGCGCCCTTGCCGTCGACGAAGTGGCAGGCCGAGCAGTTGTCGAGGTAGAGACGCTCGCCCGAGTTGACGTCGACCTTGGCCGCGGTCAGGCGCTGCGCGGCGTCGGAGGCGGGCGTCGGGCGCGGCGCTTTCGAGGCGGGCAGCGACTTCAGGTAGGCCGCAATCGCGAGGTTGTCCTCGTCGGTGAGCAGCGAGGTGCTGTGCTCGATCACCAGCTTCATCTCGCCGACCACCGCGCCACGGGCATTGCGGCCGGTGGCGAGAAGCTGGGCGATCTCCTCCTGGCTCCACGACGGCAGGCCGGGGCCGCTGCCGCCCGCGCGGAGCGACGGCGTTTCCCAGGCGCCGAGCTTGCCGCCGGAGAGGAACAACGGGTCGTCGCCGTGGTAGGCCTTTTCCTGGAAGGCGAAGCCGCGCGGCGTATGGCAACTGCCGCAGTGGCCGAGGCCTTCGACGAGGTATTTGCCGCGCGTCACCGGATCGGTCGCGTTGGCGTCGGGGCCGACTTTGCCGGGGCCGAACGCCCAGTCCCACAGACCCACGCCCCAGCGCATGCTGAACGGCCAAGCGAGCTTGGTCTCCGGCGCCTTGACCGGCACCGGATGCACGCCATTCATGAAATAGCTGTAGAGCGCCTTGATGTCGTCGTCCGAGATGTTGGCGTAGGAGGGGTAGGGCATCGCCGGATAGAGCCGCGATCCGTCCTTGCGCACGCCTTCCCGCACCGCGCGGCTGAACTCGTCGAGGCTGTAGTCGCCGATCCCGAACTTGGGGTCGGAGGTGATGTTGGAGGAGTAGATGTCGCCGAATGGGCTCGGCACCGCGCGCCCGCCCGCATAGGGCTGGTTGGACGGGCCGGTGTGGCAGGCGACGCAGTCGCCGAGCTTGGCGATGTAGCTGCCGCGTTCCGCCAGCGCCGGGTCGGCGTTGGGTGCTGCGTGGGCGATGGGCGCGGCGGCGAGCGCCGCGAGGGTGGACAGCGCGAGGAGGTGTTTCATCATCGCCTCCTCATGCCTGGACCAGCGGGCGGGGATCCTTGAGATAATCCTCGCGGATCGCTCGCGCCGCCCAATAGGTGAGCGCGCCGACCAGGCCGGTGGGGTTGAACTGGAGGTTCTGCGGGAACGCGCTCGCCCCCATGACGAAGACGTTGTGCACGTCCCAGGTCTGGAGATAGCGGTTGAGCACGCTGGTGGTCGGGTTTTCGCCCATGATCGCGCCGCCGACGTTGTGGGTGGTCTGGTAGGGGCGGATGTCGTAGTGCGCGCCTTCGCTCTTGAAGCTCGCCTTGAGCGAATCCGGGTTGAGCGACTTCGCGATCGGCTCGATCTTCGACTTCATGAACTGGGTCATGCGGATGTCGTTGGGTTTCCAGTCGAAAGTCATCCGCAGGAGCGGCAGGCCGTACGCGTCCTTGTAGGTCGGGTCGAGGTCGAGGTAGCAGTTCTCGTAGGACATGTTGCTGCCGTGCGAGGCGATCGACATCGAGTGGCCGTACCACTCGTGCGCCGCCTTCTTCCAGCCGCTGCCCCAGGCCGGCGCGCCCGAGGGAAGCGACAGGCTGCGGATCGGCTGGCCGTTGTATTGCGCCGAGGTGATGATCGAGCCGCCGATGAAGCCTTCCTTGCCGAAATCGATCTGGCCGATGCCGTAGTCCATCATGCTCATCGCATTCGACCCTGCGCCGACGAACGGATTGAAGTATTTATCCTTGAAGAACAAGGTGTAACCGCCGGTCATTTGGTAGGCGTAGTGGCGTCCGAGGAGGCCGGTCTTCTTAACCGGATCGTAGATTTCGCCGATGCCCGAGAGCATCAGCAGGCGGACGTTGTGGTAGGAATACGCGCCCGAGATCACCAGGCTGGCGGGCTGGAACACCTCCTCGCCGTGCGCGTCGATGTAGGTCACGCCGGTGGCGCGTTTCTTGTCCTTGTCGAGGTCGATGCGGATCACCTCGCACTTGGTGCGGAAGGAGAAGTTCGACTTTTTCTTGAGCGCGGGGAGGATGCAGGTCTGCGGCGAGGACTTCGAGTAGTTGATGCAGCCGAAGCGCTCGCAGAATCCGCAGAAATTACAGGGGCCGAGGGTCATGCCGTAGGGGTTGGTGTAGGTCTGCGAAGCATTGGCGGCGGGCAGGGGAAATGGGTGGTAGCCCATGTCGCTCGCCGCCTTTTGGAACAGCTTGCAGTTGTACGTCGCCTTGAGCGGCGGGTTCGGGTACTCGGACGAGCGCGGGCCTTCGAAGGGGTTGCCGCCGGGCTGGATCTGGCCGTTGAGGTTGCCCGCCTTGCCGGAGATTCCCGCCATCTTTTCGAACTGGTCGAAATAGGGTTCGAGTTCGGCGTAGGACACCGGATAGTCCTGGATCGTCATTCCCTCGGGGATGGTCTTCGCGCCGAAGGTTTCGGTGACGTAGGACTTCAGCCGCAGCTCCGGTTCTTCCGGCCGCCAGGTATGACCGTTCCAGTGCACCCCCGCGCCGCCGACGCCGACGCCCGGCAGGAACGAGCCGAGGGAGCGGTAGGGGAGCGCGGTGGCGTCGAGGTCGTGGCGCATGG
>LUYR01000051.1 GCA_001603335.1 Rhodospirillales bacterium Alpha_05
CGGCGAGGTCGCGCAGCGCGGTGGCCGAGGCCGAGGGGATGGTGCCGCCCTGGAGCACGTGCTCGGGGGCGAACAGCGCCCACACCGGCGCCTGGTTGCCGCGGTGCATCCGCGCGACGTCGGCGGCGGCAAGGCCCGACATGATCGCCGTGGGCGACTTGTCGCAGCCCGCGAGCACATAGGCGGCGTGGTAGGAGTGACCCTCGAAGGTGATGTTGACGCAGGCCGCGGTGGTGTTGCGCGAGGAGAGCGAATAGCTCTGGCCGATGTTGTTCTGCGCGGTGCCGTCGCAGATCACCGGCACCGCGAAGGCGAACGGCACGCCGCCGTTCTGCCAGATCCGCGCCGCCGCCATCAGCGCGTGGCCACGGTCGAGGAGGTGGGCCGGGTGGTCGGTGGGGCCCAAAATGATCGCGACGCGTGGGCAGTCGTCGCGCAGGCGCGCCACCACCTCCTTCATCGTCACGTCGCCGAGCACCGCAAGCGGCGACTCCGGCGGCAGTTCCGCCTTCGCGTCGCCAAGAAGCTTCAACACCGTGATTGGCTGGTTGGCGAGGCCCTGGATGCAATCACGGTAAGGATTATGAACCTCCTCGATCACCGGGAGGGTATTCTTACGCACTACCATTCGGAGACGCTCCCGTCCGCATGGCGCCATTCCGGGTTCCGCCAGCGGTGACCGGTCTTGGCGCGTTCGATGACGAAGTCCTCGTTGATTTCGACGCCGAGGCCCGGCCGGTCAAGGAGCGGCAGGTAACCATTTTCGATTTTGAGCGGGGCGGGGTCGACGAGGTAGTCGAGCACGTCGTTGTCCCGGTTGTAGTGGATGCCCATGCTCTGTTCCTGGATGAACGCATTGTGCGAGACGAAATCCACGTGCAGGCACGAGGCGAGCGCGATCGGTCCGAGCGGGCAGTGCGGCGCGAGGGCGACGTCGTAGGTTTCGGCCAGGGTCGCGATCTTGCGGCCCTCGGTGATGCCGCCGCAGTGGCTGATGTCGGGCTGGATGATGTCCACCATCCGCGCTTCCATGATCGGGCGGAAGTCGGTGCGGGTGAACATCCGCTCGCCGGTCGCGATCGGGTAGCCGAGGCCCGAGGCGATCTGCGGCAGGCAGTGGAGCTGCTCGGCGAGCACCGGCTCCTCCACGAACATCGGGTGGAAGGGTTCGAGTTCCTTCAACAGCGCCTTCGCCATCGGGCGGTGGACGCGGCCGTGGAAGTCGATGGCGATGCCGACGTCCGGCCCGACCGCGGCGCGGGCTTCGGCCACCCGCGCCACCGCGTCGTCGACCTTGGCGTGGGAATCGACGATCTGGAGTTCCGGCGTGCCGTTCATCTTGAACGCGGTGAAGCCCTTCGCCACCACTTCCGCCGCCTGACGGCCGACGTCGTTGGGGCGGTCGCCGCCGATCCAGCAGTACATCCGCATTTTGTCGCGCACCGCACCGCCGAGGAGTTCATGCACCGGCACGCCGAGGGCCTTGCCCTTGATGTCCCAGAGCGCCTGGTCGATGCCCGCGATCGCCGACATCAGGATCGGCCCGCCGCGATAGAAGCCGCCGCGGTAGAGGGTCTGCCAGATGTCCTCGATGCGGCGCGGGTCGCGGCCGATCAGGTAGTCGGCGAACTCGAGGACCGCCGCCTCGACGGTGGCGGCGCGGCCCTCGAGCACCGGCTCGCCCCAGCCGGAAATCCCTTCGTCGGTCTCGATTTTCAAGAAGCACCAGCGCGGCGGAACCAGCCAAGTCTGCAAACGGGTAATCTTCATTTTCGAACTCCGAAACCGAACTTAAGGGGACAACGCCGGGGTCAGTGGTTGAGCGGCCACATCACCATGTTGGGGAAGGCGAGGATCAGGCCAAGGACCACCAACTGCATGACGATGAACGGCAGCAAGGATTGGAAGATGTGCTTCAAGGTGATGCCGGGCGGGGCCACGCCTTTGAGGTAGAAGGCGGCGGGGCCGAACGGCGGCGAGAGGAAGCTCATCTGCATATTGACGCAGAACAGGATGCCGAACCAGATCGGACTGAAGCCCAGCTGGATCACGATCGGCACGAAGATCGGCAGGGTCAGCATCGCGATGCCGATCCAGTCGAGGAACATGCCGAGGATGATCAGGATGAACTGCATCACCATGATGATCACGATCGGCGGCGCGTCGATGCCGAGGATGGTGGCGGAGACGAAGCGGTTGCCGCCCATCAGGTTGTAGACGCCGACGAGGGTGGCCGCGCCGATGCCGATCCAGATGATCATGCCGCAGGTGGTGATCGTCTGCATGCAGGCTTCGTGGACGAGCTTGGCGTTGAGCTCGCGGCGGATCGCGGTGGCGAGCAGCACGCCCATCACGCCCATCGAGGCGGCCTCGGTGACCGAGGCGATGCCGGCGTAGATCGTGCCCAGAACCATGAAGGCGATCGCGGCGGGCATCACCACCGACTTCACCGCCTCGATCCGCTGCGCGCGGCGTTCCTCGGGCGGCGGCAGTTCCATGCGCGGCGCGAGCGAGGGATTGAGCAGGCAGCGGCCGAGGACGTAGGCGGCATAGAGGCCGGCGAGGATGGTGCCGGGGGTGAACGCGGCGGCGAACAGGTCGGCGATCGAGACCGAGGCCATCAGGCCGTAGATGATCAGCACGATCGACGGCGGGATCATCGTGCCGAGGGAGCCCGAGGCGCAGACGATGCCGATCGAGAGATTGCGGTCGTAGCCGAGGCGCAGCATCTGCGGCAGGGCGAGGATGCCCAGGAGCACGATTTCGCCGCCGATGATCCCCGACATGGTGGCGAGGAAGAAGCCGACCACCAGGGTCTGGAGCGCAACGCCGCCCGGCATCCGCCCGGCCAGAACGCGCATGCCGTTGAACAGGTCCTTGGCGATGCCCGATCTGTCGAGCAGGGATGCCATGAACACGAACATCGGCACCGCGACCAATGAATACTCGGTGATGAAGCCGTAGACCCGGCTGATCACCAGCGGGATCGCGTTCGGGCCGAACCAGCCGACGGTGAAGATCAGCGCCACCAGACCGGTGACGAACGCGAGCGGCAGGCCGGTGACCAGCAGCAGGAAGATGCTGCCGACGAGCACGTAGGTGCCCCACTCGATGCCCATCGCTTGAAGGCCGAGACCGCCCATGATCAGGCCTCCTTCTTGGAATTGGAAACCGCCTGGATCGCCTGGATCAGGTGGAGAATGGTCTGCACGGTCATCACCAGGAGGGCGACCATGATGATGCCCTTGGTGAGGGTCGGGAACGGCGGGTTCCAGCTCGTGCCCGAGCGCTCCACCGTCCACGCGCCGAACGGATCGTGGGAGGAGCGCCAGAACAACGTGTAGGCCGCGTAGCTCATCCCGCCGCAGAAGCCGAGGGCGATGATCTCGTTCATCACGTCGAGCCAGTTGCGGAACTTGGTGCCGACGGTGTCGTAGAGGATGCGCACGCGGATGTGCTTGTTCCGCGCCAGCGCCACCGGGCCGCCGACGGAGAACATCACCGCGATCAGGAATACCGTGGTTTCGTGCACCCACGAGGTCGGGCTGTCGAAGACGTAGCGGGAAATCACCTCGCCGACGCTGATCAGCATCGAGATGAACACCAGCCACGAGAAGCTCTTGCCGACCCACTCGACGGCGGCATCCAGGCGGTTGGCGATCTCGCCTTCGCTCACGTGGCGCTCGGGCGGGGATTCGGGATTTGGGATGGTGGGGTCTAGCGACATGAAACGGGCCTCGGGGCTGGGAGACGGGCCGGGGCTCGGGCAGCTTGCCCGAGGCCCCGGTTGGCTTGGTCTGGCGGGCTAAAAAGCCAGCCGATTACAGCATGTTGCGGTCGCCCATGAACTTGGTGACCGAGTCGAAGACCTTGCCGCACATGTCGTTCTTCTTCGCCCACACGGCCCATTCCTTCTGGGCGATCTGGCGGAACTTCTTGCGCTCTTCCTGCGACATGTCGACGAGGTGGATGTTCGGGTCCTTCTTCGCTTCCGCGACGGCGGCGATGTCGAGCTTCTTCAGCTTGAAGACGAGGTCATAGGCGAGCTTGTCGGTGGCGGTGCTGAGGATCGCCTTCAGGTCTTCCGGCAGGCCGTCCCAAATCTTCTTGTTGATCGAGACGTCGACCATCGGCAGCGAGTGGAAGCCCGGATAGGACGGGTAGTTGGCGAACTTGTGCAGGCCCTGCGCCTGGTTGGTGGCGAACACGGTGTAGTCGGCGGCGTCGATCACGCCCTTTTCGAGCGCGGTGTAGACTTCCGAACCCGGCAGGTTCACCGGCGCGGCGCCGGCCTTGGCGAAGATCTCGTAGACCATGCCTTCCGGTGCGCGGATCTTCAGGCCCTTCATGTCGGCGACGGTGTTCAGGGGCTTCTTCGACGGCAGGGATTCAAGCCCGGTCGCGGCGGCGCCGATGAGGTGCAGGCCGTAGGGTTCGACGAGTTGGTTGTAGAGCGCTTCGCCGCCGCCGACCTTCATGTATTCGAGGAATTCGAGCGGGTTGCCCCAAGCGCCGACGAGGTTGCCGAGCATCGAGAAGGCCGGGTTGATGCCGGAGAAGTAGCTCGGGTCGGTCATGTGGCCCTGCAGGATGCCGGAGCCGACGGCGTCCAGCGTCTGGTTGTGCGGCACCACCGCGCCGGTCGGCAGGATCTCGATCTTGATCCGTCCGCCCGACATCGTGGCGACGTTCTGGGCCCATTCCTGCTTGTACTTGAAGGTGGGCTCGCCTGCGGTTTCCGAGGTCTGGAAGGTCCATTCGTACTGCGCGGCTGCGGCGGCGCCGGTCATCATGACCATGCCCACGGCGGCACCCATAAGGCGCGTCACGGTCTTGCCAATCATCGAACGATCTCCTGTTTTTTTGGGGAAAACCCTGCACGAAACTCTTGCGCGTCGGAGGCGTCGTGCGCGCCCTTCCTCCCGAGGTCGGCGGCGGTGCGGTTCATCACCTGCACCGCGGCGCTGGATGCCGCCTCCGCCTGGCGGAGACGGATGCATTCCATCAGGGCCTTGTGCCGCCGGAGCGTGTCGTTGAGCTCGGCGGCCGAGGCGTTGGTCTTGCGGACGATCAGCTGGATCGAGGGGCGGAGGATGTGCGCCAACTGCGCCCAGATGATGTTGTGGGTGGCGCGGTAGATCGCGGTGTGGAAGGCGACGTCGGCGTCGTCCAGCGCCTGCTGGTCGAACACCCGGCCGTCGATCGCGTTCACCGCGTGCTCCATGCCGAAGTAGGCCTCCTCGATCGCGGCGAGGTCGCGCGCCGAGGCGCGGGTCGCGGCGATGGTGGCGATCAACGGCTCCACGGTCTGGCGGAACTCGAACACCTCGTTGAGGAACTCGGTGTTGGGCGCGGCGTAGTCGACCATCCAGCCGGTCACCACCGGGTCGAGCATGTTCCAGTCGCGATATTCGGAAACCACCGTGCCCTGGCCGGTGTAGCGCCGGACGATGCCGAGCGAGACCAGGATCTGCAACCCGGCGCGCACCGAAACCCGGCTGATCGCGAAGGTGTGGGTGAGCTCGGTTTCCTTCGGCAGCAGATCGCCCGGCTTGTAGAAGCCCGAGAACAAATCCCGCGCGAGGCGTTCGGCGACTTGCTTGCCGAGATCGCGTCCCTTCACTGCCTTGGTGCCGCGGAGCGTCATGCTGGTCCCTGCCCGGTGGAGTGGGTTGGATCACCGCTTGTAACCCATGTCATACATGGAGGCAAGCATGTCT
>LUYR01000052.1 GCA_001603335.1 Rhodospirillales bacterium Alpha_05
CGGGGTTCGCGGTGACCCTGCTCGACGGCGTCACCGGCTCGGGCAAGACCGAGGTGTACTTCGAGGCGGTGGCGGAGGTGCTGCGGCGCGGTGGCCAGACCCTGGTGCTGGTGCCGGAAATCGCGCTGACCGCGCAATGGCTCGAACGCTTCCGCGCCCGCTTCGGCGTGGCTCCGGCGGTGTGGCACTCCGGCCTGACCCCGGCGCAGCGGCGCGACACCTGGCGCGCGGTGGCGCAGGGCGAGGCCAAGGTGCTGATCGGCGCGCGCTCGGGCCTGTTCCTCCCCTTCGCCGACCTCGGCCTGATCGTCGTCGACGAAGAGCACGAGCAGGCGTTCAAGCAGGAAGACGGCGTGCTCTACCACGGCCGCGACATGGCGGTGGTGCGCGGCAGCCTGGAGGAGATTCCGGTGGTGCTCGCCTCGGCGACGCCGTCCTTGGAAACCCTCGCCAACGCCCGCGCCGGGCGCTATGCCACGGTGGTGCTGCCGCGCCGTCACGGCGGTGCGGAGATGCCGACGGTGGACCTCGTCGATTTGCGCCAGACGCCGCCCGAAACCGGCGACCGAGGCCGCAACTGGCTCGCGCCGCCCCTGGTCGCGGCGATCGGCGAAACCCTGGAAAAGGGCGAGCAGGTTCTCCTCTATTTGAATCGCCGCGGCTACGCGCCGCTCACCCTCTGCCGCGCCTGCGGCCACCGCATGCAGTGCCCGCAGTGCACCGCGTGGCTGGTGGAGCACCGCGACGGCGGCCGCAAGCGGCTGCAATGCCACCACTGCGGCCACGCCGAGCGCCTTCCCGATGCCTGCCCCTCGTGCGGTGCGGAAGACAGCTTCGTCGCCTGCGGTCCGGGCGTGGAGCGGATCGCCGAGGAGGTCGCGGCGCGCTTCCCCGAGGCGCGGCGGTTGATTCTCGCCTCCGACCAGTTCGGTCCCGGCGGCGCGGCGGCGGCGCTCGACAGCATCGCCGCGCGCGAGGTCGACGTGATCGTCGGCACCCAGATGGTGGCGAAGGGCCACCACTTCCCCGGCCTCACCCTGGTCGGGGTGATCGATGCCGACGTCGGCCTTGCGGGCGGCGACCTGCGCGCCGCCGAGCGCACCTTCCAACTGCTGCACCAGGTTTCGGGGCGCGCCGGGCGCGGCGACTTGCGCGGCCGGGTGATGATGCAGACCTACGATCCCGCCCAGCCGGTGATCGCGGCGCTGGCGAAGGGCGATCGCGACGCCTTCGTCGCCGCCGAGCAGACCGGTCGCAAGGCGCTCGGCCTGCCACCGTTCGGGCGGCTCGCGGCGGTGATCGTCGCCGCCAAGGACGACGCGACCGCGAGCGGGATTGCCCGCGATCTCGGACGGGCCTTTCCCAAGGTCGAGGGGTTGCGGCTCTACGGACCGGCCCCGGCGATCCTTTCCCGCCTGCGCGGATGGTCGCGGCACCGCCTGCTGGTGAGCGCGCCGCGCGACGTGCGGCTACAGCCGTTGCTGCGCAAATGGCTCGCGAGCGTCGCGATTCCCCGCGCCGCGCGGGTCAGAGTCGATATCGACCCCTACAGTTTTCTTTAAAACCGCCTATATCCGCACCCTGCCCGGACAGGGAGGAGATGAGATTTATTCATCCATAAGCGGGGCCGCACCCGCGGGCATCCGCCGCAGTTTCCTGGAGTTTGGCCACTTTTTCCAACCCGGACGGACCACGGATGAATTCAATTCAGACGTTTGTGGCCAAGGTGCGGCATTCGCGGTTTCCAAGCGGCGTTTTTCTTGTAAAATCCCGGCGGCCCCCAGGCGCGGCGGGGTTGCGGGGGGCAAACAACAATGATACACATCCTCCCCGCGAACGGGGGTGTTTCGCGCAAAATTCGGCCTGGGGAGTGGGGATCTCCACCGGGCTTCCACTCTAACTTGAGGGTCTGTCCCAGTGTCATCAACGACTTCTGATGTTATGGGGCTTTCCGGCCGGTATGCGGACGCTCTGCTTGAGCTGGCCGCCGAGACCGGCGCGGTGGAGTCCGTCGAAGCCGATGTCAAGCGCCTGCGGGACGTCCTCGCCGAAAGCGTGGATTTCCAGCGCTTCATCGCCAACCCCGCCTATTCCCGCGCCGACCATATTCAAGGTGTCGAAGCGGTTCTCGAAAAGGCGGAGATCGGCGAGACGGTTCGCAAGTTCATTCTTCTTATCGCCAGCAATCGGCGTCTGTTCGCGCTTTCCGCGATTCTCGAAACCGTCCTCGCCAAGCTCGCCGAGAGCCGTGGCGAAGTCACCGCGTCGGTGACCTCGGCGAAAGAGTTGACCGCGAAGCAGCGCGAGGCGCTGACCAAGGCATTGAAAAAGGCGACCGGGCACGATGTTGCGCTCGATCTCGCCGTGGATCCGAAGGTTTTGGGCGGACTGATCGTGCAGGTCGGTTCGCGCATGGTGGATAGCTCGCTGCGTTCGCAGCTGCAACGCTTGCAACTCGCTATGAAAGGGGTCGGCTGATGGAAATCCGCGCCGCGGAAATCTCCGCCATTCTGAAAAAACAGATCGCGAATTTCGGTGTCGACGCGCAATCGGCCGAAGTGGGACAGGTTCTCTCGGTCGGTGACGGCATCGCGCGCGTTTATGGTCTCGACAGCGTCCAGGCTGGCGAACTCGTCGAGTTCCCCGGCGGCATCAAGGGCATGGCGCTCAACCTCGAAGCCGACAACGTCGGCGTGGTGATCTTCGGCGACGATCGTACGATCGGCGAAGGCGACACCGTGAAGCGCACCGGCGAGATCGTCAAGGTGCCGGTCGGCAAGGGCCTCCTGGGCCGCGTTGTCGACGGCCTCGGCAACCCGATCGACGGTCGTGGCGAACTCACCGACGTCAAGATGTCGCTCGCCGAAGTCAAGGCGCCGGGCATCATCCCGCGCAAGTCGGTGCACGAGCCGATGCAGACCGGCGTTAAGGCGATCGACAGCCTGATCCCCGTCGGCCGCGGCCAGCGCGAGCTGATCATCGGCGACCGCCAGACCGGCAAGACCGCGATCATCCTCGACACCATCATCAACCAGAAGCGCATCAACGATAAGGCCAAGGACGAGAGCGAGAAGCTTTACTGCATCTACGTCGCCGTCGGCCAGAAGCGTTCGACCGTCGCCCAGGTGATGAAGACGCTCGCCGACGCCGGCGCGCTCGAATACACCATCATCGTCGCCGCGACCGCGTCGGAGCCCGCTCCGCTGCAGTTCCTTGCGCCCTACACCGGCTGCGCGATGGGCGAATTCTTCCGCGACAACGGCATGCACGCGGTGATCTTCTACGACGATCTGACCAAGCAGGCGACCGCCTACCGTCAGATGTCCCTGCTGCTCCGCCGCCCGCCGGGCCGCGAAGCCTTCCCGGGCGACGTCTTCTACCTCCACTCGCGTCTCCTCGAGCGCGCCGCGAAGATGAACGACGAGCACGGCTCGGGCTCGCTCACCGCCCTGCCGGTGATCGAAACCCAGGCGGGCGACGTTTCGGCGTACATCCCGACCAACGTGATCTCGATCACCGACGGCCAGATCTTCCTCGAGACCGAGCTCTTCTATAAGGGCATCCGTCCCGCGGTGAACGTCGGCATCTCGGTGTCGCGCGTCGGCTCCGCCGCGCAGATCAAGGCGATGAAGAAGGTCGCGGGCTCGATCAAGCTCGAACTCGCCCAGTATCGTGAAATGGCGGCGTTCGCGCAGTTCGCCTCCGATCTCGATCCGGCGACGCAGAAGCTCCTGGCGCGCGGCGCGCGTCTGACCGAAGTGCTGAAGCAGCCGCAGTTCTCGCCGCTTCCGGTCGAGGAAGAGGTCATCGCGATCTACGCCGGTACCAACGGCTATCTCGACGGCATCGACGTCGGCGACGTGACCCGCTACGAGGCCGGGATGATGCGCGACCTGCGCGCCAATCATGCCGACATCCTCGAGGCGATCCGCGTCGAGAAGCAGATCTCCGACGCAACCGAGGCGAAGCTGAAGGCGGCGCTCGACGCTTTCACCAAGGCGTTCGAATAAACCTTTGAAACGCGGAAGGTGATTGCCCATGGCGAGCCTTAAAGACCTCCGGCTGCGCATCAGCTCAGTCAAGTCGACGAAGAAGATCACGTCGGCGATGAAGATGGTGTCCGCCGCCAAACTGCGCCGTGCGCAGGAAGCGGCGGAGGCCGCCCGCCCGTATGCCGAGCGGATGAACCGGATGATGCAGAACCTCTCCGCCGGCCTCGATGCCGGCGCGGAGACGCCGCGGCTGATGTCGGGGAACGGCAAGGACAAGACCCATCTGATCGTCCTGTTCACCTCCGACCGTGGCCTTTGCGGTGCGTTCAACGCGTCCGTGGCGCGCAGCGTGCGGGTGAAGATCCGTGAACTGGAACTCGCCGGCAAGACCGTCAAGCTTCTCACCGTCGGTCGCAAGGGGCGCGAACTGCTGCGCTCCGAGTTCGGCGGCAAGATCGTCGATTCGCGCCAGAACATCGGCCGCAAGGGCGTTGGCTTCGTCGAAGCCGACGAACTCGCCAAGACCCTGGTGAAGATGTTCGACGCGGACGAGTTCGACGTCTGCTGGGCGGTGTACAACCGCTTCCAGTCGGCGATGACCCAGATCGTGACCTGGCATCAGGTGATTCCCTTCGCCCCGGCGGAAGCCGTCGAAGGTGCAGCGCCCGCCGCCCTCTACGAGTACGAGCCGTCGCAGGAGCAGATCCTCGAGGCGCTCGTGCCGCGTAACCTGTCGGTGCAGGTCTTCCGCTTCATGCTCGAAAGCCAGGCTTCCGAGCACGGCGCGCGGATGACCTCGATGGACAACGCGACGCGCAACGCGGGCGACATGATCGACAGTCTGACCCTGACCTACAACCGCACCCGACAGGCCGCGATTACCAGCGAACTGATCGAAATCATTTCCGGCGCCGAAGCCGTATAAGACAAAAGATGCGGCCCTGCCGCAGTTCGATAGGAGTGACACTCATGGCGACGCAGAAAAACGTCGGTACGATCTCCCAGGTTACGGGCGCGGTCGTGGACGTGAAGTTCCCCGGCCACATCCCGGCGATTCAGTCCGCCCTGGAAACCGACAACCAGGGCCGCCGTCTGGTGCTCGAAGTTGCCCAGCACCTGGGTGAAAACGTCGTGCGCACGATCGCCATGGACGCCACCGACGGTCTGGTGCGCGGCCAGGAAGTGGTCGACACGGGTTCGCCGATCATGGTTCCGGTCGGTCCCGAGACCCTCGGCCGCATCCTCAACGTCATCGGCGAGCCGGTCGACGAGCGTGGCGCGGTCAAGACCAAGATGAAGCTGCCGATCCACCGCGCGGCTCCGGAATTCGCCGACCAGTCGACCGAGACCGAAGTTCTCGTCACCGGCATCAAGGTCGTCGACCTGCTCGAACCCTATCCGAAGGGCGGCAAGATCGGCCTGTTCGGCGGCGCGGGCGTGGGCAAGACGGTGTTGATCATGGAACTGATCAACAACATCGCCAAGGGCCACGGCGGCTACTCGGTGTTCGCCGGCGTCGGCGAGCGCACCCGCGAGGGCAACGACCTCTATCACGAAATGATCGAATCGGGCGTTATCGACCTCGAGGGCGACAACTCCAAGTGCGCCCTGGTCTATGGCCAGATGAACGAGCCGCCGGGTGCGCGTTCGCGCGTCGCCCTCTCGGGCCTCACCCTCGCGGAATACTTCCGCGACGAGGAAGGCCAGGACGTGCTGTTCTTCGTCGACAACATCTTCCGCTTCACCCAGGCGGGTTCGGAAGTGTCGGCG
>LUYR01000053.1 GCA_001603335.1 Rhodospirillales bacterium Alpha_05
GCGATCGCCTCCTCGACCTCGGCCCCGGCGAGCGACGGAACCGCGCCGACGGTGCTGCCGTCGGCGGGGTTGGTCACCGCAATGGTCTGGCCGCTCGACGCATGCCGCCAGTCGCCGTTGATCAGGCAGGCGTTGCGGAGCAAGGCGGGGTTCTTGAGCTCGAGCACGATATCCTCCGTCGATGGGTGAACTGGTCCAGATGAGGTGTAGCCCGCGCCGGCGAGAATCAACCGTCCGTGGAGCGAATCCCTGCCTTGTCAGCGGTTTGGGCGTGGCCTAGCATTGCCGCAAGCAACGGAGGACATGCGATGAAAACGGCGATCGTCACGGGAGCTGGAACGGGAATCGGGCGGTCGGCGGCGTTGGCGCTGCTCGACGCGGGATGGCGGGTCGCCCTCGCCGGTCGGCGGATCGAGGCATTGGCGGAAACCGCGGCGTTGGCAACGGCGGGCGAGGCGCTGCCGGTGATCGCCGACGTCACCGACCCGGCTTCGGTCGAGGCGCTGTTCGCGAGCGTCAAAACCGCCTGGGGACGGCTCGACCTGTTGTTCAACAACGCGGGGCGCGGCAGCCCCGCCTGCGAAATCGGCGAGGTCACCGATGCCGACTGGTTCGGTGTCGTCGACGCCAATCTCAACGGTGCGTTCCTTTGCGCCCGTGCCGCGTTCCGGATGATGAAGGCGCAGGCGCCGCAAGGCGGCCGGATCATCAACAACGGCTCGATCAGCGCCTATGCGCCGCGCATCGGCAGTGCCCCCTACTCCGCCTCCAAGCATGCGATCACCGGGCTGACCAAGACCATCAGCCTCGACGGACGCCCCTACGATATCGCCTGCAGCCAGATCGACATCGGCAACGCCGCGACCTCGATGACCGAAAAGATGAACGAGGGCGTGCCCCAGGCCAACGGCGAGATGATGGTCGAGCCGCGTATGGACGTCGGCCATGTCGGCCGCGCGGTGCTGCACATGGCGAGCCTGCCGCTCGAGGCGAACATCCAGTTCATGACGATCATGGCGACCAAGATGCCGTACCTCGGCCGCGGCTAATTCAACGCCGGATCAAACATCATCATCGACGCCTCGCCGCCGCGGATCTGCCATGCAGATTCGCGCCGTGGTCATGCCTTGAATGCTGTTGATATGAACGTTGCGTTCCTATACATCAGACGTTTCGAAACGTTTTAAAACCGTCGACATATGAGGAATAGTATGTCTGAAGCCCAGGCGCCGACTGCGCCGTCCAACTCGGCGGGCCGCGTGCTTTTCGCGAGCCTGATCGGGACCACGATCGAGTTCTTCGATTTTTACATTTACGCCACCGCCGCCGTGATCATCTTCCCGAAGATGTTCTTCCCCGCGGGGAACCCGACCACCGCAGTCCTTCAGTCGCTTGCGACGTTCTCCATCGCATTCTTCGCGCGCCCGTTCGGCGCGGCGGTCTTCGGCCACTTCGGCGATCGCATCGGCCGCAAGGCGACCCTGGTTGCCGCGTTGATGACCATGGGGCTCTCCACCGTCGCGATCGGCCTGCTGCCGACCTATCATTCCGTCGGCCTGATGGCGCCGCTCCTGCTGGCGCTCTGCCGCATGGGCCAGGGCCTCGGCCTCGGCGGCGAATGGGGCGGCGCGGTGCTGCTCGCCACCGAGAACGCGCCGAAGGGCAAGCGCGCCTGGTACGGCATGTTCCCGCAGTTGGGCGCGCCGGTCGGCTTCATCCTCGCCAACGGCAGCTTCATCATCCTCGCCGGCGTCCTGAGCGATTCCCAGTTCTTCTCCTGGGGCTGGCGGATTCCGTTCATCGCCTCGTCGCTGCTGGTGTTCATGGGTCTGTGGGTGCGCCTGTCGCTCTCCGAAACCCCGGACTTCAAGCGCGCGATCGAGCGCGAGGAGCGCGTCAAGGTTCCGATCGCGAAGGTGTTCGCCGAGCAGAAGCTCCTCCTTCTCCTCGGCACCGTCGGCGCGATCTCGACCTTCGTGCTGTTCTACACCATGACCGTGTTCGCCCTGAACTGGGGCACCAGCGCGCTCGGCTACACGAAGTCCACCTTCCTGCCGCTGCAGATGGGCGGCGTGGTGTTCTTCGGCCTGATGATCCCGGTCTCGGCGCTGTTCGCCGACAAGTTCGGCTACAACCGCACCCTGATCTGGACCACCGCCGGCATCGTGCTGTTCGGCTTCGTCCTCGCGCCGATCTTCGGCTCGGGCAGCGAGATGGGCGTGTTCGCCTTCCTCGCCATCGGCTTCGCGTTGATGGGCTTCACCTACGGTCCGCTCGGCACCGCGCTCGCCGAGCCGTTCCCGACTGCGGTGCGCTACACCGGCGCGTCGATGACCTTCAACCTCGGCGGCATCTTCGGCGCATCGCTCGCGCCCTACATCGCCACCACGCTCGCCACCAACTTCGGCCTCTCGGCCGTGGGCTGGTATCTCTCCGGCGCGGCCGCGCTGACCCTGGTGGCGCTGATCGCGCTGGACCGCAAGGTCAAGCGCAACGCCGCCATCGGCGACGCCCTGGCGCCCGAACCGGCGCTCTGAGGTTCTCGACCGTACGAATGGAAAAGGCCCGCTTCGGCGGGCCTTTTTCATGGAGCGTTGCGGTCAGTGTAGACCGGGAGGGACAGGTTGCGGCGGATTGCGATCAGGCGCAGCAGCAATGCCGCCAGGAACCCGGCAGCGAGCGCCATGGTGCGGTCGTGGGTCGCATGCAGCAGGCCGACGAACAGCCCGGAGCCGAGCAAGGCCGCCGTGGCGTAGATGTCGCGGCGCAGGATCAACGGCTCCTCGCGGCAGAGGACGTCGCGCAGGATACCGCCGCCGCACGCGGTGATCGTGCCCATCGCCACCGCGATCAGGGGCTCGACGCCGAGCATCAACGCCTTCTCCGCCCCCACCACCGCGAACAGCCCGAGGCCGAAGGCATCGGCCACGAGTAGCGCGGTCATGTAGCGTTCGATGAAACGGGCGAGGAAAAACGTGATACAGGCGATCAGCACCGCAGCCAGCAGGTAGTTGGGGTCGCTGACCCAAAACACCGGCAACGCGCCGAGCGCCATGTCGCGCACCGTGCCGCCGCCGATCGCGGGCGCCATCGCCACGACGATGAAGCCGAAGATGTCGTAGCGCTTGCGCGCCGCCATCAAAGCGCCCGACACCGCGAACACCGCGGTGCCGAGCAGGTCCATGGCATAGAGAACCGTCATCCGTCAGTCCTCCAGCGGGCGATCGTCAGCCCTCGAAGCCGAAGCGCAGGTTGCGCGGGAATCCGGTCGGCACCGGCTTGCCCACCTGGGCACGTTTGCCTTGCCACTGCATCATCTCGGGCACGGTGCGCACTCCCGCCTCGGTGCGCCACTGAAGGCCCGCCGAAGCCTCGAACACGCGGATGTCGGCAAGTCCGCCATCCTTGAACAGGCCGTCGTTCTTGAACTTCTGCAGGATCACGCCGCGACCGCGGGTCATCTCCGGAATTTCCGCGAGCGGATAGACCAGCAGGCGGCGGTTCTGGCCGACCGAGGCGACGGTGTCGCCGCAGTCCGCCGGACGGCAGATCGCGGCGGTCTCGCCATCGTTGAGGTTGAGAATCTGCTTGCCGCTGCGGGTCTGCGCTACCACCCCGTCTTCCGCGACGACGAAGCCATAGGCCGCCGAACTGGCGATCAGGAGCTTGCCGCCCGCGCGGTGGACGCGCATCGCGACGATCTCGGCATCGTTGGGCAGGTCGAGGTGCAGGCGCAACGGTTCGCCGAAGCCACGGCCGCGCGGGATCTTGTCGCCCACCAGCGTATAGAAGCGGCCGTTGGTAGCGAAGAACAGGATCTTGTCGGTGGTCTGCGCCTGGAGCGTGAGGGCGAGGTCGTCGCCATCCTTGAACTTGGTCTCGCCGTTGATCTCGGTGTGGCCCTTGAGCGCGCGGATCCAGCCCTTCTGCGACAGGACAACGGTGATCGGTTCCTTCTCGATGAAGGCCTCCACCGGCACCTCGACCCGCTCGCCCGCGGTGCCGAAGCTGGTGCGGCGCTTGCCGAGCGCGGTGTCTTCGCCGAACTTCGCGCCGATCTCGGCGATTTCCGCGTCGAGGCGCGCCCAGCGCAGCGCCGGGTCGGCGAGCAACGCTTCGAGGTCGCGGCCTTCGGCGGAAAGCCCCTCGTGCTCTTTCCGGAGCGCCATTTCCTCAAGCCGGCGCAGCGAGCGCAAGCGCATGTTGAGGATCGCTTCGGCCTGGACGTCGGTGAGGCCGAACGCCTTCATCAACTCGACCTTGGGCTCGTCCTCCTCGCGGATGATCCGGATCACTTCATCGAGATTGAGGAAGCAGATCAGGAAGCCGTCGAGGATTTCCAGGCGATGCTTGATCTTCGCCAGGCGATGACGCGAGCGGCGCTCGAGCACGACATGGCGATGGTCGAGGAAGTGGCGCAGCACCTGCTTGAGGTTGAGCACCGCCGGGACGCCGTTGCCGTCCAGCACGTTCATGTTGAGCGAGAAGCGGATTTCCAGCTCGGAGAGGCGGAACAGCTGCTCCATCAGGAGCTCGGCGTCGACGGTGCGATTGCGCGGCTCGATCACCAGGCGCACGTCCTCGGTGGATTCGTCGCGGATGTCGGCGAGCAGCGGCAGCTTCTTCTGCGCCATCAGCTCGGCGATGCGCTCGATCAGCTTCGACTTCTGCACTTGGTAGGGAATTTCGGTGATCACGATCTGGTAGAGACCGTGGCTCAAGGTTTCCTTCGCCCAGCGCGCCCTGAGGCGGAAGCCGCCGCGGCCGGTCTCGTAGGCGTCGCGGATCGAGGCCGGGTCTTCCACCAGCACGCCGCCGGTGGGGAAATCGGGACCGGGAACCAGCTCGACCAGCTCGGCCACCGTCGCATCCGGCTGGGTGATCAGGTGGCGCAGCGCGCGGCAGAGTTCGGCGGCGTTGTGCGGCGGAATGTTGGTCGCCATGCCCACCGCGATGCCCGACGCGCCGTTGGCGAGCAGGTTCGGGAACGCCGACGGCAGGACGATCGGCTCCTCGTCTTCGCCGTCGTAGGTCTTGCGGAAGTCGACGCTGTCTTCGTCGAGGCCATCCATCAGCGCCTGGGCGACTTCGGTGAGGCGGGATTCGGTGTATCGCATCGCTGCGGCGTTATCGCCGTCGATGTTGCCGAAGTTGCCCTGCCCTTCGATCAGCGGGTAGCGCACCGCGAAATCCTGTGCGAGGCGCACCAGGGCTTCGTAGACCGCCGTGTCGCCATGCGGGTGATACTTACCGATCACGTCGCCGACGACGCGCGCGCACTTCTTGAACCCCGAGGCCGGATCGAGCTTGAGCATCCGCATCGCGTAGAGCAGGCGGCGGTGCACCGGCTTCAGGCCGTCGCGCACATCGGGCAACGACCGCGAAACGATCGTCGAGAGCGCATACGCGAGATAGCGGTCGCCTAACGCATCGCTCAAAGGAACGTCGCGAACATCCTGAACTGCCGTCGCCTTACTGGTCATTTCCCCACCCTAATACGCCCGCGCCGCAATCATCGGCGACGCGCCAATCTGTCGATCAACCGTGCCCGCGCCTCGGGGAACGGTTTGCCCTCCAGCACGTGCCGCTGGAGAAAATAGCCGGTCACGTCCAAGCCCGCCACCACATCCGCACCCGAAGCAACGGAAGTCCGTCGAAAGATTTCCGGGAAGCGCAGCAGCCGGTCGGCATAGGCCGCGCCCGCCGTGCCGGAAACCGCGCAGCCGCTCTTGGGCGAAACATAGCGCAAATCTTCGGCGGTGCCGGTGGCGGCGCACACATCGAGGTGCAGGCCGAAGCCCAGCGCCTCGAGCACGCCACGCTCGAAGTCCGCGTAGCACGCCGCCCAGTCGTCGCCGCCGAGGCGGCCGAGCAGGTCGGCGGTGAGGTCGTAGAGATCGGCGTGGGGCTCGCGCTCGGGCAGAACCAGTTCGAGCAACGCGCAAGTCGCAACCAGGGCCGAAAGTCGGCCTGCGTCGGCGATGATCTCGGGCGAAACCGAGTGCCGCGCCTCGCAGGTGAAGCTGCCGAGATGGTCCTCGAGCCGCGCCCGCCAATTCGCGGTCACCACCGTGCCGGGCTCC
>LUYR01000054.1 GCA_001603335.1 Rhodospirillales bacterium Alpha_05
AGCGGAATGCCGTTGGCGATCACCGTCAGGTCGGCGGGCCGGTGGCCGTGGGCGACGAGATGATCGGCGACCGACTGGGAGACGCAGAGGTGCCGCACCACCCGCGAGGCGAACAGCCCCTCCATGGCGCGGCGCTTCAGCCCCGGCGCGATGTAGGTTGCGCCGCCGTGCGCCTGCACCACCGGCCCGGAATATCCGGCGAGGCGCGCCGCGATCCGGCACCAGAACCCCGCCGAACTCAGGCGCGCGTGGATCAGCGCGGGCTGGAGCCGCCGGATCAGCGCCGCCAGCTCCATCAGCCGCCCGAGCTTGGTGGGCGCCGCGAGCGCGATCACCTCCACCCCCATCGCCTCCGCCGTCGCCGCGAGGCTTCCGCCGAGCAGCGTCGCGAGAACGTGGCGCTCGGACGGGCGCGCCGCGGCGAGCGCGGCGACGAGGTTGACGGTGAGGGTTTCCTCGCCGCCGGTCTCGAGGTGCTGGATGACGTGCAGGATCAGGCGCGGCTCAGGCTGGGTCATGCTCGACCTCCTGCTTTTCCGCGAGCGCGCCGGAGATGCGCGCGTAGGCGAGCATCAGCCAGAACGACTTGTTGATGAACAGATGGAGGAACAGCCCCATCGCCAGCGACGACAGCAGCGCCGCCATCACCGCCGCGGCGAACGCGACCTCGGCGAGGTTGCGTGCCGGGCGCATCGCGCGGCGCGCGTCGCGAAGAAAGAACCAGGTCGCGCCGAGGAACAGCGCCATCCCCGCCAGCCCGGTTTCGGTGAGGACCTGAAGGTAGAGGTTATGCGGCATCCTCGGCACGTTGTAGAGGAAGGGAATCCCCTGGTAGTGCGGGTCGGCGTGGAGGCTGGCGAAGTTGCCCGGTCCGGCGCCAAGGATCGGATGATCCTTGAAGATCCGCATGCCGACGGTGATGTAGTTGGCGCGCCGCACCAGCGAGAGCTCCTGCACCGTCTGGCGCTGGTTGATCAGTACCTCGAGCGAGGCGAGCCGCTCGGTGTACTTGGCGGGCATCGCCACCACGCCGATCAGGAGGCCCGCGATCATCGCCAGCCAGTGCACGCCCTCGAGCTTGCGCCAGACCATCAGCAGGGTGACGAAGCCGCCCGCGACGAAGGCGAGGAAGGCCGAGCGGGAATAGGTCATCACCACGCCGCCGACGATCACCCCCGACGCCACCAGCCAGAGCCAGCGTCGCGCGCGCGGCTCCTCAAGGAACGCGGCGAAGGCGATGAACGCGGGCAGGAACATCATGTAGGCGAAGTCGTTGGGCGACACCGTCGAGGCGCCGGTGCTGCGCGCGAGGTCGTCGTCCTTGAACACCCAGAACAGGTTCTGCCCGGTCGAGGAGCCGAACATCCCGATCACCACCGACAGCGCCGAGGAGCCCACCACCACCAGGGTCAGGCGCTTGCGGAAGGTCGGGTCGGCGATGCCGTGGCGGGTGATCAGAAGATAGAGCAGCGCCATGCTGATCAGCTTGCGGATGAAGGTCTGCGCCTCGGGCACGTTGGCGGCGAACGGCCAGAGGATGATGTTGAGGGCGCAGAACCACATCACCGCCTTCTCCGACGCCGAGAAGGTGAAGAGATGCGCCTGCCCGCGCGTGACGCTGATGATGAACGAGAGCAGCACCAGCGGGAAAACCAGCTTGAACACCGAGAAGCTGCCGCTGAAGTTGGGCAACTGGCCGAAGAAGTCGAGCGGGATCAGGAACACCAACAGCAACAGCGCGGCATCCGGATAGCGCAGCGCCACCAGCAGCCCCACCAGGCCGAACGGCAAGCCGAAGAGCAGGATGGGCAGCTTCGGATCGGCGAAGCCGAGGGCGAAGATCACCAGGGAGCCGATCATCACCGCGAAGAACAGCAGGGCATTCCTGAACACCAGGGTCATGGCGTCCGCCTTTCCGCCATGCCGGCGCGCTTCCAGGCAACGCGGGTGAGCACGTTGCCGACGAGGACCGCCGGCCACAGCCAGTAGTGCCCGAGAAAAAGGTAGATCTCGGCGGGGAAGCGGATCGCGTCGAGCGCGTCCCAGCCCGACTGGGTGACGTAGATCCGCCCGACGCGGTGCGGGTCGGTGCCGACGCGGTTGTCGTGGTCGCCGCCGGTCCAGGTGAGGTAGTTGAGCATGGGCAGGCGCGGCAAAAGCGCCGCCGGGGCGGAATCCCGCGGGAAGCAGAGATGACGAACCGGTGCGGCGAGCGCACCGGCGAGCAGCGCACGGGAATCGCCGATCTCGTAGTCCCATTCTTCGGGCGGAACCTGATCGAGCGGCCGGTGGGTCCAGCCGTGGCACTGGAATTCGAGCACGCCGCGGCGGTGCGCCGCGACCATCGCGGGCAGGCCGAGGAAATCGGTGGGCGAAAGGTCGTCGCGCGGCGGCAATTGCGGATGCGGCGGCCGATCGGCGAGCAGGCCGGGGGCGACGTAGACCGTCGCCTTCAGGCCGTTGTCGGCGAGCGCCGGTTCGGCATGGGCGACCGCGTCGCCGTAGCCGTCGTCGAAATGCACCGCGGCGACACGGCGGCGGCGGCGCTGCCGCGCCCTGAGCGCGTAGAGCACGTCCATGTGCAGGGTTTTGAAGCCGTGGCGCGCCAGCCAGTTCATCTGCGCGGCGAAACGCTCCGGCGTCACGACCAGATCGGGCGCGCCCATCCAGTTCCGATCCGGGTGGATGCTGTGATAGACCAGCACCGGAATCCGCGTGCCCGCCGGAGCGTAGAGCAACGGCACCAGGAGCGGCAGCACGGCGAGCTTCCACGGCGCGGGCAGGACGCAGGCGGCGGCGATCACCGCCCCCGCGCCGACCCACCGCAGCAACCGCTCGCGCTTGCGCGACATCATGCCCTGCCCACGCTGGCGCGACGCGCGCGCTTCAGCGCCTCGACCGCGGCGAACCCGGTGCGCAGGCCGCGCCCGATCAGGGTCGGGGCAAAGGCGATCAGGCGGATCCGGGGGATTTCGTCGGTCGCGAGGTATTTCTTCAGATCGTCGGCGTCGCCGAGCAGTCGGATTTCGGTGAAGCCCTCGTCCCACGCCGTGGACAGGTTGCGGAAGTGCAGGAGCTTGCCCACCGCGGTCTGGCGGTAGTCTTCGTCGAAGCAGCGGTTGAAGCTGTAGCAGACGCCGTTGTGGACGAGGTCGAGGTCCCAGGCGATCGCCTTGCCGTCGACGCGGAGCAGCGCGAGGTGGACATGGGCCTTGGCGAGCGCCGCGATCACCCGCGGCGCGCGCCCCTGCGCGAAGAGGCCGACGTCGCGCTTCCAACTGCGCGCCTCGACGTCGATCATTTCGGTGATCAGGTCGGCGGGCAGATGGCCGCGCACCACCACCTCCTCCACCGCGCCGCGCTCGGCGACCTTGCGCGCCGCCGCGCGGATCTTGCGATACTCGGAGACGTGGGCCTGACGGAAGAAGGCGTCGAAGCCGCCCGCCTCCGCCCCTGCGGGGAAGCGCACCACCGGGCTGTGCCGCCCGTCGCGCAGGAGATCGGAAGAGCGTCG
>LUYR01000055.1 GCA_001603335.1 Rhodospirillales bacterium Alpha_05
ACGCGACGATCGAGGCGGCGCGCGCGGGCGACGCGGGCAAGGGCTTCGCGGTGGTGGCGGGGGAGGTGAAGAACCTCGCCAGCCAGACCGGCCGCGCCACCCACGACATTTCCGAGCAGATCGGCCGGATGCAGGACGTGACCCGCCAGACCGTCGCGGTGATCGGCGAGGTCTCCCGCACCATCGGCGACATCAACACCATCGCCCACACCATCCGCTCCACCGTCGAGGAACAGAACGCGCGGGTCGGCGACATCGTCTCCGAGATCGAAACCGCCTCGGGGTCGGTCTCGACCGTCGCCGGCGCGATCGCCGAGATCAACGAGCACGTCTCGGGCAACACCCGCGCCGCCGCCGAGGTTCTAGGCGCGGCGGAGAGCCTGGCGCAGCGCATGGGGATCATGAATTCGCAGATCGACACGATCATTACCGAGGCGAGCAAGCGCTGATTCCCGGCGTGACGGTTCCATCGCAAGTGGAAGGGCGGCGCGGGTCATTCCCGGTCAGCGAAAAAACCGCATGCCGCATGGGTTTTGGCGCGCCGCGCCTCTTGTCGGAAGTTGCAATTCAGGCCACATTTCGCAAAGAGTTAGAGGTGCGCTCCGGAGCGGGGAAAATCCCGCGCCGGGCGTTGCACGCGCACCCGGGGCAACGGTTCTTTCGAGGAGACATCAACCGATGCGTACCGCCACCTGCGCCGCCTTTGCGGCGGCCATGACGTGTAGCCTTGCCCTCGCTCCCGCGCATGCGGCGGAGCGCGTGGTGCATGTCTACAACTGGACCGACTACATCGCCGAAGACACCCTGGAGAACTTCACCAAGGAAACCGGGATCAAGGTGGTCTACGACGTCTACGACAGCAACGAAGTGCTGGAAGCCAAGCTGCTCGCCGGCAACTCGGGCTACGACGTGGTGTTCCCGACCGCGCGTCCGTTCGCGCTCAGGCAGATCAAGTCGGGCCTTTACCAGAAGCTCGACAAGTCGAAGCTGCCGAACCTCAAGAACATGGACCCGGGGCTGATGAAGCAGCTCCAGTCGGTCGATCCGGACAACGCCCACGGCGTGCCCTACATGTGGGGCACCACCGGCATCGGCATCAACGTCGACAAGGTCAAGGCGGCCCTGGGCGACGACGTCGACGTCACCTCGCTTTCGATGATCTTCGACCCGAAGAACGCGGCCAAGCTCGCCGCCTGCGGCATCACCTTCCTCGACGACCAGGAAGAGACCTTCGCCATGGCGCTGCGCTACCTCGGCAAGGACGTGGCGACGACGAACAAGAAGGACATCGACGCCGCGGCCGACGTGTTCAAGAAGATCCGCCCGCACATCAAGTACTTCCACGGCTCGCAGTACGTGAACGACCTCGCCAACGGCGACGTCTGCGTCAGCCACGGCTACTCGGGCGACATCCTCCAGGCCAAGGCGCGCGCGGCGGAAGCCAACAACGGCGTCAACATCCGCTACATCATCCCCAAGGAAGGCGCGGTGCTCTGGACCGACGTGATGCTGATCCCGAAGGATGCGCCGGACCCGGCGGAGGCCCACGCCTACATCAACTACATCATGAAGCCGGAAGTGGTGGCCAAGGTCTCCAACTTCGTCGCCTACGCCAACGCCAACAAGGCGGCGACGCCGCTGGTGGACGCGGAAGTGCGCGAGGACCCCGGCATCTATCCGTCGGAAGAGGTGATGAACAAGCTCTACATGCTGCCGGAAAACAGCCAGGATCTGATCCGTTACCGGGTCCGCGCCTGGACCCGTGTGAAAACCGGTCAGTAAACCTCTAGCGTTAAGGATACCCGGATGCCCGTGGCACAGGGCGCGCGGATGCGCGCGTCGCAAAATCTCGAAGCCTGGCAGGACCCGAAGGCCCGTCCGATCGTTCAAATCGAGAACGTGACCAAGGCCTTCGGCTCCCACTATGCGGTGGACAGCGTCAGCCTCGAGATCTTCCAGGGCGAGTTCTTCTCGCTCCTGGGCGCCTCGGGCTGCGGCAAGACCACGCTCCTGCGCATGTTGGCAGGGCTGGAAACGCCGGATTCCGGCCACATCGTCATCGACGGGGCGGACATGACCCATGTTCCCCCGTACCGCCGCCCGGTCAACATGATGTTCCAGTCCTATGCGCTGTTCCCGCATATGACGGTGGAGCAGAACATCGCCTTCGGCCTGAAGCAGGAAGGCGCGTCGAAGGCGCAGATCAAGGAGCGCGTCGGCGAGATGCTGCGCCTGGTGCGCCTCGAGCCCTACGCCAAGCGCCGCCCGCACCAGCTCTCGGGCGGTCAGCGCCAGCGCGTCGCGCTCGCCCGCTCGCTCGCCAAGCACCCGCGCCTGCTGCTGCTCGACGAACCCCTGGGCGCGCTCGACAAGAAACTCCGCGAACACACCCAGTTCGAGCTGGTCAACATCCAGGAGCAACTGGGCACCACCTTCATCATGGTCACCCACGACCAGGAGGAGGCGATGACCATGTCCACCCGCATCGCGGTGATGGACGAGGGCCGCATCCTCCAGATCGGCAGCCCCTCGACGATCTACGAATACCCCGCGACCCGCTACGTCGCCGACTTCATCGGCTCGGTGAACCTGTTCGACGGACGGGTGATCTCGGAAGAGGGCGGGCTGGTGTTCGTCCATTGCGACGAGGTCGGCGCGACCATGGCGATCGCCCACGGCGAGCCGCTGATCGCGGGCACCCCGGTTTCGGTGGCGCTCCGCCCCGAGAAGATGACCGTCACCGACATCAAGCCCGAGAGCGACGTCAACGTGCTACGCGGCGTGGTCTCGGAAATCGCCTACCTCGGCGACGTCTCGATCTACTACGTGGCTTTGCCGAACAAGACCCTGGTGCACGTCCAACTCACCAATCTCGCCCGCCACACCAGCTCGCCGCTCACCTGGGAGCAGGAAGTCTGGCTCACCTGGGAGCCCGAGAACGGCGTGGTGCTCCAGACATGATGCCGCCTCCCGTCCATCCCCAGGTGCCGCTGTCGCCGCCGCCCGGTCCGTCGTCGCCGACGCTGATCGGCTATCTCTGGCGCTGGCTGCTCGGCTTCCCGTTCGTGGTGCGGGTGCGCGGCCTCGCCATGGGCACGGTCTCGTGGGGCCGCGCCCTGGTCACCGCGGTGCCGTTCCTTTGGCTGCTGCTGTTCTTCGGCCTGCCGTTCCTGGTGGTGCTCAAGCTGAGCTTCTCGCAGGCGGTGCTGGCGCAGCCGCCCTACACGCCGCTGTTCTCATGGGCCGAAGACGGCATCATGGTGCTGCGGATCAATTTCCAGAACTACCTGCTGCTGGTGCAGGACAGCCTCTATTGGGTGGCGTACCTCAATTCGCTCCGGATCGCGGCGATCGCCACGGTGTGCTGCCTGCTGCTCGGCTACCCGATGGCCTATGCGATCTCCAAGGCCAAGGCGGAGTTCCGCATTCCGCTCCTGATGCTGATCATCCTGCCGTTCTGGACCTCGTTCCTGATCCGCGTCTACGCCTGGATCGGCATTCTCAAGAACAACGGCCTCCTGAACAACTTCCTGCTCTGGCTCGGGGTGATCGACGATCCCCTGCCGCTGATGCACACCGATTTCTCGGTGCTGATCGGCATTGTCTATTCCTACCTGCCGTTCATGGTGCTGCCGCTCTACGCGACGCTGTCGCGGATGGATGAATCCCTGCTCGAAGCCGCTGCCGACCTCGGCTGCCGTCCGGGCAAGGCGTTCCTCACCATCACCCTGCCGCTGTCGATGCCGGGGGTGATCGCCGGGTCGATGCTGGTGTTCATCCCCTCGGTCGGCGAGTTCGTCATCCCCGATCTCCTGGGCGGGCCGAACACCCTGATGATCGGCAAGGTGCTGTGGACCGAGTTCTTCTCCAACAAGGACTGGCCGGTGGCCTCGGCGGTGGCGGTGGCGACCCTGCTGCTGCTGGTGGTGCCGATCGTGCGCTTCCAGAAGGCGCAGGAGGAAACCGCGAAAAAGACCGAGGAGGGCCGGACATGAGGCACTGGCGTCCGTTCCTGCTGTTCACCGTACTCGCCTTCGGCTACGCCTTCCTCTACCTGCCGATCATGTCGCTGATCGTCTATTCGTTCAACGAATCGCGGCTGGTGACGGTGTGGGCCGGGTTCTCGACCAAGTGGTACGGCGAGCTCGTCCACAACGACCAGATCCTCTCGGCGGCGGGGCTGTCGCTGCAGATCGCGGTGATCAACGCCACCGGCGCGGTGATCCTCGGCACCCTCGCCGGACTGGTCTTGGCGCGCTTCGGGCGCTTCCGCGGCCGCACCGCGTTCACCACCCTGATCACCGCGCCCCTGGTGATGCCCGAGGTGATCATCGGCCTGTCGCTGCTGCTGATGTTCGTGGCGATGGAAAACGTCATCGGCTGGCCCGGCACCCGCGGCATGACCACCATCGTGATCGCGCACCTGACCTTCTCCACCGCCTACGTCACCGTGGTGATCCAGTCGCGCCTGTCGCAGATGGACGTCTCGATCGAGGAGGCGGCGCTCGACCTTGGCGCCAAGCCCGCCAAGGTGTTCTTCGTCATCACCGTGCCGGTGATCGCGCCCGCGTTGGTGGCGGGCTGGCTGCTCGCCTTCACCCTCTCCCTCGACGATCTGGTGGTGGCGAGCTTCGTCTCGGGGCCGGGTGCTTCGACCCTGCCGATGGTGGTGTATTCGTCGGTGCGGCTCGGCGTCAGCCCGCAGATCAACGCGCTCGCGACGATCATCGTCGGCATCGTCACGGTGGCGATCCTGGTCGCCGGATACCTGATGCACCGCCAGGAAAAGCAGCGGCTGAAGATGCAATGACCGCCCCCCGCCAGACCGTCGCCGTCGTTGGCCTCGGGGCCATCGGCGGCATCGTCGCCGGCTGCCTGCGCGCCGCCGACCGCCACGATGTCGTCGCCTGCGTCCGTACCCCGGTGTCGCAGATCACCGTCGAGCGCCCCGAGGACCGGGTCGACCTGCCGCTCGTGGCGCTCACCGATCCGGCCGACGCGCGACCGGTGGACTGGGTCCTGCTCTGCACCAAGGCGCAGCAGAGCGCCTCGACCGCCGCTTGGCTGGCGCGCCTCTGCGGCCCCGGCACCCGCATTGCGACGATGCAGAACGGCATGGGCCACGCCGAGCGCCTTGCCCCGTTCGTCGGCGGCGCGACGGTGGTGCCCGCGATCGTCTACTTCAACGGCGAGCGCTTCGCCCCCGGCCACATGCGCTTCCGCCGCGCCGGGGCGTACGAGCTCGCCCTCGGCGACGACGCCGACAGCCGGGACCTCCACGATCTCCTCGACGGCACGTCGATGCGCATCGACGTCAACGCCGACTTCCACACCCTGGCGTGGAAGAAGCTCCTGATCAACGCGGTGGCCAACCCGGTCACGGCGATCACGCTCCAGCGCCAAGCGGTGTTCCGCCGCCCCGACATCGAAGCGTTGTGCGTTGCCGTGCTCGACGAGGCGGTGGCGGTGGGGCTGGCCGACGGCGCGAAGTTCGCCCCCGACGAGGCGGCGCGGACGATGGCGACGCTGCTCACCTATCCGCCGGAAGCCGGAACCTCGATGTACTTCGACCGCCTCGCGGGCAATGCCCTCGAGATCGCGGCGATCACCGGCTTCATCGTTGCGGCGGGGGATCGCCTCGGCGTGCCGACGCCGCTCAATCGCGCCATGCTCAGCCTGCTGAGCGCGGTGAGCGACGCCGCTGCCTCACCCTCAGCCGCAACCTAAGCGGGCAGCGCCCGACACCCGCAGGCCATTGCGTAACGGCCTGCTCGGCGGCACAATGGGGGAAAGCGCGGGCGATACCGGGCCCGCCGAACTGGGGTGTTCCACGATCGACTCGTTCCAACCCTGCGCCAACCGAAGGTTGTCCCGCCTCGCCGGGTACCTGCTGGGAAGTTTGCTGATCTTCCTCCCCGGGCTCGCGCGCGCCGTCGAGTTGAGCTCGGAGGAGCGCGCCTACATCCGCAGCCATCCCGCGATCACGATGTGCGTCGACCCGGACTGGGTGCCGTTCGAATTCGTCGACGAGCGCGGCGTGCACCGCGGCATCGCGGCGGACCTCCTGCGATTGGTGGCGAGCCGGGTCGGCCTCACCCTCGAACTCGTGCGCACCGCCAACTGGGAGGAAAGCCTCGCCGCCGCGCGTGCCGGACGCTGCAAGATCCTGAGCTTCCTCAATCAGACGCCGCAGCGCGACCTTTGGCTCAACTTCACCGCGCCGGTCTTCGTCGATCCCAACGTCCTGATCACCCGCCAGAGCCACGGCTTCATCGCCGACCTCGCCGACTTCGCGGGGGAGACCATCGTTTTCCCCGTCGGCACGGCGATGGAGGAGGTGGTGCGCCGCGACTACCCGGCTCTCCGCGTGGTCACCGTCGAAAGCGAGGACGCCGCCCTCGCGATGGTGGCGGCGGGCAAGGCCGACATGACGATGCGGTCGCTGATCGTCGCCGCCCACACGATCAAGAGCGAGGGCCTGTTCAATCTCAAGATCGCGGGCAAGTTCTCGACCTACGTAAACCGGCTGCGCATCGGCGTGGCCAAGGACGACCCGGTGCTGCGCGACATCCTCGACAAGGGCGTGGTCAGCATCGGCCGCGCCGAAACCGACGAGATCGTCAACCGCCATGTCTCGATCACGGTCGAGAGCGGCGTCGACTATATCCTGATCCTCAAGCTCGTCGGCGGCTTCGTCGCGATCGCGCTGGTCGGCGGCGTCTATCACATCCGCCTGCGTCGCCTCCACGCCGAACTCAAGCGGGTGTCGCGCACCGATGCCCTCACCGGGCTCGCCAACCGCGCCACCATCGACACCGCGTTCGCCATCGAGCTCGAGCGGAACCGTCGCCATGAGCGCCCGTTGTCGATCCTGATGGTGGACATCGACCACTTCAAGGCGATCAACGACCGCTTCGGCCATCAGGCGGGCGACCGGGTGCTGAAGACCGTCGCCGACGCGATCCGCACCGGGGTGCGCCTGAGCGACACCGTCGGCCGCTGGGGCGGCGAGGAATTCCTGGTGGTTTGCCCCGAGACCTCGTCGAGCGACGCCCGCGCGCTCGCCGACCGCCTC